>NZ_CAUQGG010000005.1:0-147390 GCF_963517755.1 uncultured Solobacterium sp. | reverse complement strand
ATTCAAAACTGGTATAATCAGTATGGAGGTTTTTGCGAATGAAATGGTCTAAATTAAAAGAAGAAACAATTGAAAATATCAAAGTATTTTCAATTTCAGGTATTCTTGTTGTAGCGTTTTATACGTTGATAAATAATGTTGAGCCTTTGTTTGGCGTTCTACAGGCAATCTTTGTGGCACTTTCACCATTTATTTATGGAATTGGAATTGCTTTTTTGTTGAATCCGCTACGAAAGATTATTGAATATAGTTGGTTAGGGAAGACAAAACTAAAGCCACGTACAAAGAAGATTATCGCTTCCTTTGGAGCGCTATTTATCGGAATTATCATGTTGTTTGTATTTTTCTCCATTCTTATTCCACAGATGATTTCTTCTATCCAAACCTTCCTGTCCTCTTTTGAGGGATATGTCGATTCTGCTCGTAACTTCTTTGAGTCTAACAACTTTTTTAGCGATGATTTACTTAAAACTTTAAACCCTGTTATTGATAAGGGTGTCAGTATGTTGGGAGATTGGGTATCTAATCTTGCAAGTAGTTTGAATGCCATCTTAATGTACAGTGTTATTTTCGCTAAGAGTGTGATGAACTTCTTGATTGGCATGATTATCGCATTATATATTCTTCTGGATGAGGTAAATCTCAAACGTCAAATGAAGAAAGTGTTATACGCGCTTCTTCCAGAGAAGACGACAAAGGGTATCTTAAGAACAACTCGTTTAACAATTAATACATTCAATAGTTTCGTTGCTGGTAAAGCGGTAGATTCTTTAATTATTGGAATCCTCTGTTATATTATCCTGTCATTTATGAAGATGCCATATACACCACTGATTAGTGTTGTTGTTGGTGTTACAAATATGATTCCTGTATTTGGTCCATTCTTAGGAGCGGTTCCAAGTATTCTGATTCTATTATTGGTTGATCCATTTAAAGCGTTGGAATTTTCAATCTTTATTCTAATCCTACAACAGGTAGATGGTAATATTATTGGCCCGCGTATCCTTGGTGGAGCAGTTGGCTTACCAACGTTATATGTCATGTTCGCTATCATTATTGGTGGTGCGTTATTTGGTATCGTTGGCATGTTTATTGGTGTACCAGTCTTCTCAGTTATCTTTGTATTAGTAAGCGAGTTTATCCATCGACAGTTGGATAAGAAAAATATCACAATACAATAAAAAACTGCAGTGGTTACTCATCCTAAACGAAGGAAGGGTGCCATGCAGTTTTCTTTATATATTGAATAAGATATCTTCGTATGATGGTAATTTGTAGAATTCTCTAGCTGCGATTTTTTCGTATGCATCTACGGATGCCCTAAGTTTGTCCATGAGAGGATTGATCTTGTAGTAGATATTTTGACCAACCTCAAATGTATTGCCAATCGTAGTTACTTTTTGCCAAGCATCTTCTAATGATTGAATTGCTTGGTATGTTTGATCAATCAATGTCGAAATAGTTCTAGCGTGGTCACGGATGAACTTTGGTGTATTCTTACCACTTGAGTTGATAGTATCATTGTAGAACTTAAGTTCTGCGATTTGGGAAGGAAGGATGTCTTTGCGTGCCATCTCAATCATTGTACGAACTTCAATACCCATAATCTTTTCGTATTGTTCCTGCAAAATGATACGGTTGGCTGCTAATTCTTTTTCAGAGTAGATATTTAAAGAAGTGAAGAGGTTAATGACAGAAGGGTCATTAAGAACTTCTGTGGATTCGATAAAACTCTTTACATTTGGTAAGCCTCTACGCTTTGCTTCCTTTGCCCATTCTTCACTATATCCATCTCCAGAGAAGAGAATTCTCTTGTGCTTTTCAATCAAGTTACGACAGATTGTTAATGCTTTTTCTCGGATGTCCTGAATATACTTGATGCCTTCAAGTTCATCCGCAATCTGATTGAGAGATTCTGCCATGATAGCGTTCAATACAGTATTTGAGAAAGATGCACTCATCGATGAACCGAGCATTCTAAACTCAAACTTATTACCAGTAAAGGCAAGAGGTGATGTACGGTTACGATCGGTGTTATCGTGAGGAATATAAGATAAACCTGTTACAGGATTAAAGGTGGTCTTTTCCTCTTGGGTAATTGGCTTTTTACTGTTCTTTGTATAGATATCATAGAGAATATTTTCAATATAACTTCCAAGATAAATTGAAATAATCGCTGGAGGTGCTTCGTTAGCACCTAGACGATGATCATTACCTGTACAGGATGCACTTAAGCGAAGCAAGAGAGGATATGTATCAACTGCACGAATAAATGCACATACAAATAATAAGAAACGGATGTTTTCAGCTGGCTTTTCACCTGGGGAAAATAGGTTTTGTCCATCATCTGTGATGATGGAATAGTTATCATGTTTACCGGAACCATTGATACCTTGGAATGGCTTTTCGTGTAAGAGACATGCAAAGCCATGTTTCTTGGCTGTCTCACGTAGGATATCCATAATGAGGTGATTTTGGTCAACAGCCACATTACCGTTTGTAAAGATAGGTGCTAATTCAAATTGTCCAGGCGCAACTTCGTTGTGCTCTGTTTTGGCATAGATACCTAACTTCCAAAGTTCTTGATTGGCTTCTTTCATAAAGGCTGCCACACGTGGTGGAATTGCACCAAAGTAATGGTCATCTAATTCCTGTGTCTTAGGAGATGGTACACCAAACAAAGTGCGACCAGTAAAGCGTAAGTCTAGGCGACGATCAAAGTATTTACGGTCGATGAGAAAGTATTCTTGCTCAAGTCCTACGGAAATATCACAACTCTTTACATCTTTATCGCCAAGAATATTAACAATGCGTGTTGCGGATTTGCTGAGTGCTTCTAATGATTTTAATAGAGGATCTTTTTTATCTAAGGCTTCACCACTGTAAGACACAAAGACAGTAGGGATACAGAGGATGTTATCACGGATGAATACCGGACTCTTTACATCCCAATAGGTATATCCGCGTGCTTCAAATGTTGTACGTAAACCACCATTAGGGAAGCTTGAGGCATCTGGCTCACCTTTGATAAGCATCTTTCCAGAAAATCGAGCAAAAGGCTCTCCATTTATATCTGGCTCTAAGAAACTATCATGTTTTTCGGCTGTGCCGCCAGTCATTGGTTGGAACCAGTGTGTGAAGTGAGTAGCACCATTATCAAGTGCCCAAAGTTTCATCGCATGTGCGATTGCATCTGCGGTTGTGCGGTCTAGCATTTCTTCGTTTGCGACTGTTTTCTTCCAAGAAAGATAGACAGGGCGAGGCAAGCGACTCTTCATCTCTTTTTCGCCAAATACTTTAGAACCAAAATCTTTAAATAGGTCTTCCATAGTATCTCCTTTTTAGTTATGAAAAATTTATAACGTTTTACATGATGTTTCAATATAAAATTATGAATTTTTTATCATTTCTATAAATTTTCTTTTAAATTCTATGAAATTTTTATAGAAATGACAGAAAATCTGAAAATAAAATAAAAAATGCAGAAAATTTTCTGCATTTTAGTAATATGGGTTAAATTCATCGAAGTTGTTTGTTTCTAACAAACGAACATCATGTACTTCAGGTACTTCATCTAATAAGATAGCTTTAATACCATCATTTAATGTGGAATCCATTACCATACATCCATTACATGCACCAGTCATTGTTACTGTAACAACTCCATCCGCATATCCCACCAAGAAGACGTCACCGCCATCCGCTTGGATATATGGGCGAATCTTGTCTAGCGTATGTTGAATGCGCTGTAACAACTCCTTACGGACTGGATCAGTTTCTAGGGCAATTAGATCCGCACTACTTTCAGAATAAAAATCTGTATCACTCATTACTATCGCCTCTTTCCTTACTTTACAAGATAGAAGATATACGCAACGAATAGTCCCCAAATAATACCACCAACAACTTCAACCCAACGATGACCAAGTACAGGTTTTAATTTTGTCTTATAGATGGAACTTTCGAATACATGAGGATATCTTTCTTGTAAATCCTTGACTAATTGTTGCGTAACTTTGATGTTTTGTCCACTATAATACCTCACATTTGCGGCATCATAGATAACAATAATGGCTAAAACAACGGTAATCGCAAATAGAGTCGAACTAAAACGCTCACGGAAGCCTACCGCTAAAGCAAGGGCAGAGACCATTGCACTATGTGAACTTGGAAAGCCACCGCAAGCAACGGTTAAACTCCATTCCCAATCATGCTCGGGTTCGACGATAAATGCACAAATTGGTTTTAAAAGCTGTGCACTGATAGCCGCAAATATAGCACAAAATATAATATGTATCGTATTTAATGAAATTAACATAATAAGCCTCTAGATAAAGTATAGCACACATCTTTTCTTGAGTGTGCTATACTTAAGAACGATTGGAAATGCTAAAATGATATACAAACCAGGACAGATTGTAGAAGGAAAAATAACAGGGATTCAACCCTACGGTGCATTTGTGGCACTGGAACATCATGTGAGTGGACTAATTCACATCTCTGAAATTAGTGATGGATTTGTGAAGGATATTTCAAAGTTTGTTACGGTTGGGGATGTTTTGAAGTTAAAGGTCTTGGAATGCGATGATAAGAGTAGTCATGTCAAGTTATCATTGAAAGCACTTCAGAAAGCACACTCAAGAAATAGACGTAAACCGATGGGACATAAACCAAGTTTACCGAACATGAAAATGGGTTTTCAGACAATCGCAAATGCTATGAGTGAATGGATCAAAGAGGCGAAGGAGACTATTTTAAAATGATGAAGTTAAATACATCACACGCTTTACTCAAGGAAAGTATTGAAAGTTATCAAGAAAAAGTAAATGAACTACACAAAGTAATTTTTGAAAGAACTGGTGCCGGTAACGACTTTATGGGATGGGTCGATTGGGCTGAAACATATGATAAGGCTGAATTCGAACGCATCTTAAAGGTTGCTGAAAAAGTAAAGGATAAGGCTGAAGTATTACTTGTATGTGGTATCGGTGGATCTTACTTAGGTGCACGTGCTGCTATCGAAATGATTCAAGGTCTATACTCAGGAAATAAGACAGAAGTTATTTTCGTAGGTAATACATTTTCATCTACATATATTGCACAAGTGTTAAAGCACATCCAGGACAAGAGCGTTGTATTGAACGTTATTTCTAAGTCTGGTACAACAACTGAAACAGCACTTGCTTTCCGTGTATTCCGCGAATTCATGGAAAAGAAATATGGCAAGGAAGAATGCAAGGAACGTATCATCGCAACTACAGATAAAGCACGTGGTACATTAAAGGCATTAGCAGATAAAGAAGGATACGAAACATTCGTTATCCCTGATGATATTGGTGGTAGATACTCTGTAATTACGCCAGTAGGTTTAGTGCCACTTGCTATTATGGGTGTAGATATCAAGAAGATCATGGCTGGTCTTTATGATGCATATAAGGAATTAAACACAGCAGATCTTTCTAAGAACCCTGCTTATCAATACGCTGTATGCAGACGTATCCTACAGAACCAAGGTTATGATGTAGAAATGTTTGTTGCGTATGAACCGCAGCTTGCAATGCTTGCTGAATGGTGGAAGCAGTTATTAGGTGAATCTGAAGGTAAGGATGGTAAGGGTATCTTGCCAGATAGTGCAAACTTCTCAACAGATTTACATAGCTTAGGACAGTTTATCCAAGAGGGTAAGAAAGTTCTATTCGAGACAATCCTAGAAGTAGAGAATCCTACAGAAGATCTACTTATTCCAACGGATGCGGAAAATAGCGATCAGATGAACTACCTTGCTGGTAAGTCATATGATTGGGTCAATAAGATGGCTTGCCTTGGTACAATTGAAGCTCACGAAGTAACAGGTGGTGTTCCTAACTTAATCATTTCTATTCCAGATATGAAGGAATACTCATTTGGTTATCTCTGCTATTTCTTCTTCATCGCTACAGCGATGACTTGCTATATGATTGATATCAACCCATTCAATCAGCCAGGTGTAGAAATCTATAAGAAGAATATGTTCCGTTTATTAGGTAAACCTACTAAGTAAGTCTTTAAGAGGAAGAAATTCCTCTTTTGATTTTATGAATAGAAAGGATGGTGTGTAGATGTCTACAATAAATCAAGAGGCGCATTATCGCCGTATGACACAAGATTCAATTCCACACTTAATTACGCAGCTAGCAGTTCCAACGATTATATCGATGCTTGTAACGAGTATCTATAATATGGCAGACACTTACTTTGTAGGTACAATTAGTACTTCTGCAAGTGGTGCGACTGGTATTGTATTTAGTTTGATGTCTATTCTACAGGCCTTTGGCTTTATGTTTGGACATGGTGCAGGTGCGAATATCTCACAACAACTAGGCTCAAAAAATGTAGAGAAGGCTAGAATATACGCTTCGACAAGTTTCTTTCTTTCTATTTTTGTTGGTGCAGTTGTAATGGTCATTGGACTCATCTTTATGGATCCAATGATGCGTTTGATGGGTAGTACAGACACCATCCTTCCGTATGCTAGAATATATGCATTCTATATTTTGCTTGCAGGCATGGCTATGACATCAAGCTGTGTGTTAAACAATATCTTGCGTTATGAAGGTAAAGCCTTCTATGCGATGATTGGTTTAACACTTGGTGGTGTCTTGAATATCTTTGGTGATTATATTTTAGTTCGCATCTTTCATATGGGCATTGCAGGTGCAGGCCTTAGTACAACTATCTCACAATATATTAGTATGTTTGTGCTTGTACTACCTTATTTACAAGGTAAAACTCAAAGCCGTTTACAACCAAAATATGTAACATGCAAGCCTGAAATTTTAAATCGTATCTTTTCGACAGGACTACCATCTTTGAGTCGACAAGGATTAAACTCACTATCTACAATGGTATTAAATACTACATCTGCGATGTATGGTGATGCGGCTGTTGCAGGTATTTCTATCGCAACTCGTATTGTGTCTTTCTTATTTTGTGTTGCGCTTGGTATTGGTCAAGGATTCCAGCCTGTTAGTGCATTTAACTATGGCGCAAAAATCTATAGTCGTGTTAAGAAGGGATTCTACTTTACGCTTAAGAGTGGCACTGCATTGATGGCGATTCTTGCGGTAATTGCATTTACATTCTCAGGACATTTTGTTGCGCTGTTTAGAGATGATCCTGATGTTATAGCAGTTGGTACAACGGCATTACGTTTCCAATGTGTATCTTTAGTATTAATGCCGATGACGATGTATGGGAATATGTTATTTCAGTCAATTTCACGTAGTGCCGTTGCAACATTTCTAGCGATGCTACGAAGTGGACTAATTCTAATCCCTGCTGTCATTATCTTGCATGCATGTTTTGGAATAACAGGTATTGAAGCTGCACAATCTGTAAGCGAGATTATGACTGCAATTATTTCATTACCGTTTATTCTTTATCTATTTAAAACATTTCCAGAAGATGGAAGAGATATCATATAAAAAGCGATGGATTCATCGCTTTTTATGTCTAATAAGTAATAATGTCTTTTAAGCCTTCGCTTGCTACAACGTAATAGCCGTTTGTTTCTTTGCCATCACCCTGTTTCTTTGCTGGATCCATGACCCATACTGCATTCGCTTCTTTACCTGTTGCTTTCGTGTAAGCTTCAAGTACTTTCTTTCCATCTTCGATAGAAAGTGTAAATAGTGTTGTACTTAAGCAGTCAGCGACACCGGAATCTTCTGTAAAGATTGTGACACTATGGTAATGTGTTGCGGGATAATTTGTGGATGGATCAATAATGTGGTGATAACTATTACCATCTGTTGCAATATAGAAGCGCTCATAGTCTCCACTTGTAACAAAGGAGAAGGAGCCTTTGGAAGAAATTAATGCAAGTCCATTTGGTAGAGCACCTTCTGGATCAGCAATACCGACATTCCATGTGCTTCCATCAGGTTTATCATTTACAGTACGGATGTTTCTGCCAACATTGAAGTAACCTGCTTGCATGTGTTGACTAACTTCTTCCGCAACTAATTCTGTTGCATATCCTTTTGCAATACCACCAACATCAAATGATTGACATGGCTGAGTGATATATACTGTGCTTTCTTCGTCGTTTATTACAACATTATCCCAACCCTTACAACCGGCAGCTTGTGTAAGTTCTTCCTCTGATGGAAGATTACCAAGTTGTTTTTCAGCGTTGAGTTTAATACCTTCTTCACGATACTTATGCCAAACCTTAAGAAGGGCACCCATGGTAATATCAAATTCGCCATTGGAGTAATCATAGAACTGTTTTGCCATATGCAACATGTCAATGATCGGTTTATCAACTTTGACTGGTTTGATACCAGCGTTATCATTAACTGTCTTTAGGTTATTGATACCATCATAGTCGTTATAAATATCAAATAACTGATTGTAATAACGAAGCAGGGTAGTGCTATCTTTGAAATGAGCAGCTGCCGATTCGGTATTCGTTGTATATTCCATGTAACTATAGATTGTATCAAAGCCTACATCAGAACTCACATTTTCATATTTGGTTAGACTTTCGCTATTGGTTGAAGTTGTGCTAGAAACACTGTTTTTACTCTCTTTCGTTGTACAGCCAGCAAGTAGTGTACAAACGCTTAATGCGCTGATTAATAATTTAGTTATTTTTCTTTTCATATCTAAACTATATCATAAAAGCCATCTTACTGTTAATGTGGGAATATGTTATAATTTTGAGTGATTTCAAATGAGGAAAGGAAAGAATATTATGTCAATATTTACAGGACCAATGAAGCTTCATTTAAATGGACATAAGGATTGGACTCTTCACAAAGAAGTATTGAAGTCTATCGATCCAGATGTTGTTTGGATTCCGCTTGTAAACGGTGTTGCCCCATGCCAACCACTTGTTCAAGTTGGAGATGAAGTTAAGATTGGACAAAAGATAGCAGAAAGAAATGATGCATTCTATTTACCACTCTTTGCGTCTGTTTCCGGTACTGTTACGGGTATCGAAAAGTTCTTGGGTGCAGGTGGTACAATGATTGACCATCTACGCATTCAAAATGACCACAAACATACAGTAGAACGTGCGTTTGCGGCGTTTGATTATGAAAAGGCTAGCTGGCAGGAATTACATGCATTTGCCAAGGAGTCCGGTATGCTTGGCTTAGGTGGTGCAGGATTTCCATCTTATGTAAAGTATAACAAGCCAGAGAATGTAGAACTTTTTATCGTAAATGCGGTTGAATGTGAACCATTTTTAACATCTGATTATAAGAATATTGAAGAAAACATGGACTTACTAAAGGTAGGTACACTTGCATTCTTCAAGATGAGTAATGCAAAGGCTGGTTGTATCGCAATCAAGGAAGATAAGAAGGAACAGATTGCCCAACTGCAAGAAACATTTAAGGGAACACCAATCGAGGTGCGTATCGTTCCTAACGTTTACCCTATGGGTTGGGAAAGAACACTTGTATACCAGCTAACAAAGAAGCGCTATGACAGATTACCAATTGAAGCAGGCTGTATTGTTAACAACGCATCTACAGCAATTGCATTTGGTAATGCGCTCGTAAATGGTATGCCAGTTACACATAAGTACTTAACTGTATCTGGTGATGCGGTTAAGAATCCACAGAATGTATATGTTCCTGTTGGAACAAAGGTACATGAGATTATCGACGCCGTTGGTGGATATAAAGATGGTGTGGATGATGTAGTGTTACTAGCTGGTGGACCAATGATGGGTCGTGCAGTTCCTAATGATCAATTTGCAGTAATGCAACAGAACAATGGTCTTACAATTCAGAAGTATGAAAAGCCAGATACAGTTGCTTGTTTACGTTGTGGACGTTGTACGGAAACATGTCCATCCGGATTACAGCCAGTACGTATCGCTTCTGAACATAAGTCTGTAGACTATGATACATTAATGCGTTTAGATGTAATGAACTGTATTGAATGTGGTCTATGTACATATGTATGTCCATCTAAGATTGAAGTAACTGAGAATGTTAGACGTGCAAAGACATTTGTACGTGCAAAACTAGCAGCACAGGCAAAGAAATAGGAGGCAAGAAAAATGAAATTTTCATATAAAGTATCGCCTAACTATGCGGCTAAACAATCTACAACAGGTATTATGTTGGAACTTAGCTTAGCTTTGGTTGTTGTGACAGTTGCTTCTGCAATCTGGTATGGAGTGACAGGCGGTGCTTCTTTAGGCATTCGTGTTATTCTACTGTCCATCGCTTCTGTAGTAACTGCATTGTGTACTGAAACATTGTACTTACTTGCAAGAAAGAAGAAGGACATTGCAAAAGAATTGTTACATTCCTATGGTTGGGTAACAGGTTTAATTATTCCATTAATCACAAGAATTAATGTTAGTTTTTACGCAATTATCATTGCGACTGCAATTGCAATCTTGTTTGGTAAGATGTTATTTGGTGGATTTGGTCAGAACATATTTAACCCAGCAGCATTTGCGGAAGCAATTATCATGAACTCATTTAGCGCAAGTGTTGCGGCTGATATACAAACAGGTGCTACACCACTTGCAGCCATGAAGTCATATGGTTGGGTAGTTGATGGCAGTGCATTGCAAAATGTATTAGGTCAATTTGGTAACTTATCCGGTATGTTCTTAGGTAATTATCAGAGTGTTATCGGTGGATCGTGCGCATTATTGTTAATTCTCGTTGCAGTATATCTCATTGCTAGACGTATTATTGACTATCGTTTGACAGTGACATATATCGTAACAGTATTCGTAGTATCTCTCATTGTTGGTTTAATGCATGGTGCAGGTATTGAATATGCAATCGTTAATGTATTAGCGGGTGGTGTATTATTCGCTGGTGTGTTCATGTTAACAGATCCAGTTACTTCACCAGTATCAATTCCAGGTAGATATGTATTTGCGGTAGGTGCTGCAGCTCTTACATTGATTATTCGTTGGAAGGCTAACTTACCAGATGGTGCATTATACTCTGTCTTAATTATGAATATGCTAACACCTGCAATTGATCAGTTGCTAGATGGTAGTCAGATTAAGGATGCGGCAAAGATTGCGCGTAAAGCAGTTATTGCAATGTGTGCATTCTTAGTGGCAGTTCTTCTTGTTGGATCTAGTTTAGTAGCAAAGACTCCAACAGTTGCTGAAGAGCCAAAGAAGGATGATAAACCTGCAGAAGCAGTAGCATTAAGTGCTGAGGACTTTAGCGAAAATAATGCAGAGTGTACAGAGACAAGTAATGATGGCACAACTGCAGTATATGCATGTAAGGCAAAGGGATTCGAAGGTGTTAACGAAGCTACAGTAACAATTGATGTAGCGAAGAAGACGGTTGTATCCATTGCGGTTACTAAGTTTAGTGATACGGAAGAAGTTGGTGATCAAGCTACTACAGAAGAACAACTTAAGAAATATGTTGGTGCAACTGCAGATAGTAAGATTGACGCAACAACAGGAGCGACATTTACAAGCAAGTCACTACGCGCAATGATTGCGACCGCTTTAAAGTCTGCTTCCGCAGTAGCGTTAGGCAAAGAAGATTTCAAAGACAACAAAGCAGAGTGCTCGGAAACAAGCAATGATGGAACAACAGCCATCTATGCATGTAAAGCACATGGTTTTGAAGGGGTAAATGAAGCAACAGTCACAGTAGATGTAGCAAGTAAGTCTGTAAAGAGTATTGAAGTTACAAAGTTTGGCGATACAGAAAGCGTAGGCGACCAAGCAACAAAAGCAGCTGAGTTAGATAAGTACAAGGGAGTTACATTTGAAAGTAAGGTAGACTCTACAACAGGAGCAACATTTACAAGTACATCACTCAGAGCAATGATTACAACAGCCTTGCAGGCTGCAACAAAGTAAGGAGGTACTCGTATGAAAATTGATAAGACTTCAGGAGTATATAAAGCATGCATGCTTGGTATTCTCTGTGCTGTATGTGGAATTCTACTATCAACAGTAAATGCGATTACCGCTCCGATTATTCAAGAAAATGCATTGGCATCTGTTAAGTCATCATTAGAGCAGATTTATCCAGGTGCAACATTTACAGATGTTACAGAAGACAAGATTGGTCTTCTTGAATTAAAAGATGGTGAAGAGTCTCTCATCGATGGCATTTACAACGCTGAAGGTAAGGGGACAATCTTTACATTACATTCTACAGGATATAACGCAGATGGATTTAAGTTCATGATTGCGTATAACAATGACGGTTCCGTTGGTGGATACAGTGTACTTGAACAAGCCGAAACAGCTGGTAAAGGTGATAAGGCATTTAAGGATCCATATGTAAGTGATGTATTAAAACTTACTTCTTCTGATACAATGCCACTTATTACTGGTGCAACAATTACAACTACTGCAGTAGGAAAAGCAGTAGATCAAGCTAGACAAGTATTTAATAAGATGAATAATATCTCTTATGATGAAAATGCGACAGCTACACCTGCGCCAAAAGCAGAGCCAGTAGCGTTAGGTAAAGAAGACTTCAAAGACAACAAAGCAGAGTGTACAGAAACAAGCAATGATGGTGCAACAGCTGTCTATGCATGTAAAGCACATGGTTTTGAAGGGGTAAATGAAGCAACAGTCACAGTAGATGTAGCAAGTAAGTCTGTAAAGAGTATTGAAGTTACAAAGTTTGGCGATACAGAAAGCGTAGGCGACCAAGCAACAAAAGCAGCTGAGTTAGATAAGTACAAGGGAGTTACATTTGAAAGTAAGGTAGACTCTACAACAGGAGCAACATTTACAAGTACATCACTCAGAGCAATGATTACAACAGCCTTGCAGGCTGCAACAAAGTAAGGAGGAAGGTATGAGCGAAAAGAAAATTAAAGGTCAAGGCTTCTTCTCTAGATTAGCAACAGAGAACCCAGTATTCGCAACTTACTTAGGTATCTGTTCAACATTAGCAATTACAACAAGTTTAAACAGTGCGATTGGTATGGGTGTTGCGGTAATTGTTGTATTAACATTATCCAATATCTTAGTATCATTAATTGCACCAATTACACCGGATGATATTCATATTCCAGTTTATATCGTTATTATTGCAACACTAGTTACAATTGTTTCAATGTTTATGCATGCATATACACCAAGTTTATTTACTGCCTTAGGCGCATTCTTAGACTTAGTTGTTGTAAACTGTATTATCTTAGGACGTGCTGAAGCATATGCATGCAAGCATACAGTACTTGAATCTATCGTTGATGGATTACAACAGGGTTGTGCTTACACATGTGCACTTCTTGCAATGTCACTTATCAGACAGTTATTAGGTACTGGTGGATTATCTTTCTCAAATCCATTTACAAACAATGTAGTATTTGCATTTAGAATTATTCCAGAAGGATTTGAAATTCCAATGTTCACAGAGCAGTTTGGTGCATTTATCACATTTGCATGTTTAGCTGCTGGTGTAGCTGCTTACAAGAACCATCTTGCAAAGCCAGCAAAGAAAGGAGCTGCTAAATAATGAATTTATTTACACTCTTGATCAGTGGATTACTGATTAACAATATTATTCTTACGAAGTTCTTAGGTATGTGTCCATTTATGGGAGTATCTACAAAACTTGAATCTGCAGTAGGTATGGGTCTTGCCGTTATCTTTGTTATCTTCGGTGCATCCATTCTTGCATGGGGACTTTATCACTTTATCTTAGTTCCATTTGAACTAGAGTTTATGGAACTGATCTGCTTCATCTTATTGATTGCAGCATTCGTTCAGTTTGTTGAATTGTTCGTTAAGAAGTTCTCACCAGAACTGTATAAGTCATTAGGTATTTACTTACCACTTATTACAACAAACTGTGCAGTACTTTACGTAGCAATGGATAACATTACACAGAAGTATACATTGGCACAAACAATGGTAAATTCTGTCGCAGTACCTGCTGGCTTTATGATGATGCTAGTTATCTTTGCAACAATCCGTAGACGTTTAAATCAAAATGATATTCCGAAGGCATTCCAGGGCAATCCTATCGCTTTCATTTGTGCAGCAATTATGGCAATTGCATTCTCTGCATTTGCTGGATTAGTATAAGCCGTGCTTAGAATCATTGTTGCGGCTTTATTAGCTGTAGGTTTCTTTGCCCTAAATGTATGGCTATTAAGGTTAAATCAGAAAACACCAAAGCCTGAAGGTTGTGAAGACCTGAAGGCAGAGTGTTCTGCATGTGGTATTAGTGAATGTAGTGTTCGCCAAGCGCCACACAAAACAGAGGAGGAATAATGGTAGTAGCAATTTTAAAAGCTTTTGGCTTGATGTTAGTATTGGGTGCTGTTTTAGGTGGTGTACTAGCGTTTGCTTCCATTAAGTTCTATGTGAAGGAAGATAATCGCAAGGAAGAGTTAACAGCTCTATTACCTGGTTATAACTGCGGTGCTTGTGGTAACCCAGGCTGTGCTGCGATGGCTGTGAAGTTACTTGATGGCCAAGCACAAGTTGAACAGTGCAAACCAAGCAAGCCAGATCAAAGAGAAGCTATTAAAGCATATCTTGCTGAACATGTAGGTTAAGAAAAATTCCTGAGCGTAAGCTTAGGAATTTTTTGTGGAGAATATCATCAAATTACATATAAAATCTTGAGGGTAATTTGATGAAGAAGATAAGAAGAACGTCAATTTTTGTACTGATACTATGTTTATGGATAGCTGGAAATATACTAGTTTTTCGCTACTTTTTAGCAAAGACGATTAATTTAAAAACAACCTATATCGCAAAGCGTGATATTCCACCACGTTCAGAGATTCAAACTGAAGATCTAACTATGATTCAAGTTCCAGAAAAATACATGCAGTCATATACTTGGAATGAAAAAGCAGATATTGTTGGTAAATATACATCAATTCAAGGAATGATACCGAAGGGCTCTTTGTTTTATAAAGATATGCTGTATAACGAAAAAGAAGTCCGTGATCTTGCAATCACAAAACTTCAAGAGGGGATGACGATATTTACGTTAGAAACAAATGTATCTGCGTTAGGTAGTATAGAAGAGGGGATGTATGCAGATATTCATGTTTCAATCTCGCAAAAGAAAGATATACCAATTACTGGTATTTTGATACGCCATGCGGAAGTAATATCCATTAAAGATCATAAAGGGTTATCACTAAAAGATGAACAATCTTCAAAGGTTCCATATTTTATTGAACTTGGAATCAATCAAAGTGATATTGATTATCTATCGCTAGCTTCATCGTTAGGAGAAGTAAGACTGTTTCCATCTAAAAATTCTTATCAACCAGATAAGTCTACGTTAGAACTTGATTCTAAAGTGACAGAGTATTTAAAGATTCTTCAACAGTAGTAAACAAAAAAATCCGTGTTTAACGGATTTTTTGCTACAAGGGGCGACTAATGGGACTCGAACCCATGAGTGCTGGAGCCACAATCCAGTGTGTTAACCAACTTCACCATAGCCGCCATGTGCTAAAATATATTATCATATCCAAAAATAATAAACAATATATATTTTTGGCTAAATTGCAAATAGAGGTATTAAATATACATGAGACAAATAAATGTTGGTGGTGAACTGCGAAATCTCGTAGTTGAACACAAGCGGAATAAGAGAATGTACTTACGTGTAAAAGATGATGGAACATTATTCGTTACCTGCCCACGTTATGTCAGTGAGCAGGAAATTCTATCCTTTATTTTTGAAAAGGAAGAATGGATTTTAAAAGTTAGTAAAAAGGAAAGAAAAAAGAATCGCTATCTTTTAGATGGCACTGACCATAAAGAGGCCTGTTGGTTAGGAAGGGTATATCCTGTGGAATTTATCATTTCAAAGCAGCGCTTTATGGCGGTAGAGCAGGATCGTATCGTATTCTATCTCCCAGAAATTAAAGATAATATCATTCAAGATATTTTCTATCGTACAGGAAACTTACAACTGAAACTAATGGTGGAGGAAAGACGGAAAGAATGGGATGATCATATTTGTCTTGCAAATTATCGAAATCTTCCGCGTATTACACTAAAATACATGACGAGTAGATGGGGATCTTATTCACCGATGACACATCACATTAGTTTATCATCAAGACTCATCCATTTTCCGGTTGTATGTTTAGATTATGTTTTATTACATGAGTATGCGCATATCCTAGAAGCGAACCATTCGAAACGATTTTATGATATCATCAGAATGTATATGCCTGAATATAAGGAATATAACGATTTATTGAAGTGAGGTTAATGATGGGAAACATTGTAAAAGAAAATAGTGTGTTTTTATTTGGGAATACTATTTTTGAAAATGGAGCTTTAGGCTTTATCATTACATTTTTGATTACAGTGATTATCGCAAAGATATTTTCAACGATATTGGAAAAACTAGTTGATCATGCGATGAAGAAAGATGCTAGGGCTAGTATGCCATTTAAGTATCTTTTAAAGATATTACGTACAGTGATTTACGTGATTGCGACTTTCGCTATCTTGATGAATGTGAAACCTTTACAGAGTGTTTCTACAGCGATACTAGGTGCAACGAGTGTTATGACGGTTGTCGTTGGCTTAGCTGCACAGGAAACGTTCGGTAACTTTATCGCCGGGTTCTTCATTGTTATCTATCAACCATTTCACGTGGGAGATATGGTAAATCTTCCTGAGAAGAATATCTCTGGCACAGTGATTGAAATCACATTCCGTCATACGATTTTAAATACGGTTGAAAATACAAAAATCATTGTGCCAAATAGTACGATGAACTCTGCAATTGTAGAAGATAAAGCATTTGGACAGAAGACATATATTCGCTATTTAGTTTTATCAGTTGCGTATCATACGGATATCGATAAATTGGAGAGAGTGATTACTGATGTTGTAGTAAATACAGATGGCGTCATCGATACTAGAAGTGCAGAAGCAAAAGAAAAGAATTTACCAATTAATATTACGGTAAATGAGTTCTTAGACAGTGGTATTCAGATTCGTTTTCCATTTACAACAAAGTCACTAGGTAAGAGTGTAGAAACCGCATCAAAGATTCGCAAAGCTTTACTCGTTGCGTTTAGAGAGAATGGAATTGAAATTCCATATACAAAGATTCAGATTCTTAAATAGAATATGTAAACGTTTACATTATTTTCATGAATTCACACGAAAAGTTGGCAAAAGATAAACAAACAATATTGCAGGGAAATAAAATTGCGGTATTATGTAGTTACAGGAACACGAAGTGTATTGATTAAGAGAATGGAGATGATGTAGCATGACTACGAAGCATGTTCTTTTTGATATACAATATGAGATTGTACAAACCCCAGGCGGGGAGGTTTTTGACGGGTTCTCTGTGAAAATGGTTTTTAGGATGGACATATAATGCCCATCCTTTTTTGTAACTAATTTCTGATAATCATACAGGAGGAAAACGATTATGGATCAGACAAATTTAGACTTTTTTGAAGCAGCAGCCAGTGGTGATTTTGCAAAGGTATGTGCACAGGTTTCTAAGGGTGCAAACATCAACATCGCAAATGGTGATGGACGTACAGCGTTAATGAGAAGCGCAAAACGTGGTTACACTGAAATCGTACGTTTCTTATTAGACAATGGTGCGGATACAAGAGCTAGAGATAAAAATAATAAGACAGCTTTAATGGGTGCCGCTAAGAAGGGTCACACAGATATTTGCCGTATGTTAATACATGCTGGCGCAAATATTGATGCCCACGATAATAAGGGTAGAACAGCTTTGATGAGAGCTTCATTACTTGGTCATAGTGATACAGTGAAGTATTTAATTTCTAAGAACGCTGATGTAAATGCAGTAGATGAACAAGGTCGTACAGCGTTAATGGAAGCAGTGAATGCATATAAATTAGATGAAATTAAAGATTTAGTAGATAACGGTGCAGATATCAATAAGGCTGATAATAAGGGATGTACAGCATTGATGCGCGCTGCGTATATTGGAATTCCTGAATTAGTGAAGTATCTGCTTGAAAAAGGCGCAGATAAGACAATGAAGGATTATGATGGTAATTTAGCAATTCATTACGTACGTAAAGAATGCTTATCAGATTTGAAAGATATTTTAAAGTAGGAGGCCGACAATGAAAGACTATTTAGCAAATGAAGTAAGAAATGTAGTGGTGCTAGGACATTCTGGCGCTGGTAAGAGTTCTGTCATTGAAGCCTGCCTATATTTTACAAAGGCAATTGAACGTTATGGAAAGAATAACGATGGCACAACAGCTCTGAATTACGATCTTGAAGAAGGAAAGCGTGGTACATCAGTATATTGCCATATCGCACCTGTAGAATGGAAAGATAAGAAGATCAACTTTATCGATACACCGGGCTATATGGATTATGCAGGTGAGGAAGCGACTGGTTTAATGATGGGTGATAATGCCTTGATTGTTGTAAACGCAAAAGAAGGTATTGAAGCTGGTACAGAACGCGCATGGCGTGAAGCGGTTTCTAAACAAAAGATTCCTACCATCTTCTTTATCAATAAGATGGATGTAGAAAATGCAAACTTCGATACAGTATATACTAGCATTCGTGATAAGTTCGGTAAGTCAGTCATTCCATTTGAAGTGCCAATTATTGAAAATGGTGTAGTTGTAGGATCTGTCAATATCTTGCGTCGTAAAGCATGGTATTACAATGATCGCAATACAGCCAAGGAAGTACCTTCAGCTTTAATTGGTGAAGTAGAACGTTATTACAATGAAATCGCTGAAGCTATCGCAATGACTGATGATGAACTCATGGAGAAATTCTTCTCAGGGGAAACATTTGATGAACATGAACTAGCCAAGGGATTACGTATTGGTGTACGTAGTGGTGATATCCGTCCTGTATACTGTGGTAGTGCAGAGAATCAAACAGGTATTGAACGTTTGTTAGACCTAATTACCGAATACTTCCCAAGCTACGCAGAAAAGGGAAGAATTCAAGCTGAAACACTCAAGGGCGATACAATCGACATGGAAACAAACGAAAACGAAGCACTTAGTGCATTTGTATTCAAGACGATTGTCGACCCATTTGTAGGTAAGGTTTCTTACTTAAAGGTAATGAGTGGTGTCCTCAACAGTGATAGCCAGGTATATAACTCCAAGAAAGATGTAACGGAAAAGATTAACCAGATTTATGTTATCAATGGTAAGTATCAGATTGGTGTAGGTAAGTTATTTACAGGTGATATCGGTGCAGTTGTTAAGCTACAAGCAACAGAAACAAACGATACACTGTGTACACGTTCAAGAGTTATTAAGTATCCAGATATTGAATATCCACATCCAATGTTAGGATATGCAATTCATCCAAAGACAAAGGCAGATGAAGATAAGTTATCCAGTGGTATTCATAATCTGATGCTAGAAGACCATACAATTAAACTAGTTAACAACGAAGAGACACACGAACAGGTACTCTATGGTGTAGGTAATCAACACATCGACTTGATTCTCTCTAAGCTAAAGAGTAAGTACAAAGTTGAAGTAACAACAGAAAAACCAACGGTACAGTATCGTGAGACAATCTCTGCAAAGGCTGAAGCACAAGGTAAATACAAGAAACAAAATGGTGGTGCTGGTCAGTATGGAGATGTTTGGGTAAGATTTGAACCAACAGATTCTGATGATATGGTATTTGCGGAAGAAGTATTCGGTGGTGCAGTTCCTAAACAGTACTTCCCACCTGTTGAACAAGGTTTGCGTGACTGCATGAATAAGGGTGTTCTTGCGGGATATAAAGTAGTTGGTGTTAAGGCAACTCTATATGATGGATCCTATCACCCAGTTGATTCTAAGGAAGTAGCCTTCAAAGAAGCTGCTAGACTTGCATACAATGCCGCAATGCCAAATGCGAAGCCAGTGCTTCTTGAACCTATTGGTAAGGTTGTTGTGACTGCACCTGAAGACTATACAGGTACGCTCATGGGAGACTTTACAAAACGCCGTGGAATCATCTTGGATATGGGCACAGATGAAGATGGTCTACAGGTCATTAGAGCAGAAGTCCCATTGGCAGAAATGTTAACATACGCAACAGAACTACGTTCAATGACACAAGGTCGTGGATGTTACGAATTAGCGTTTGACCGCTATGAAGCAGCCCCACATGATGTAGCACAGAAAGTCATCGACGCAAGAAAGAGCGAAAAAGAATAATCTTGGAGGTGGAAAGTTCATTTGAAACTTTCCACCTATTGCATTTTAAAAAGCAATCATATAAAATAATTGAGCGCCCCCGTGATGGAATTGGTAGACGTAGGGGACTCAAAATCCCCCGGTAGCGATACCGTGTCGGTTCGAGTCCGACCGGAGGCACTAAGAGACGATTCGGCATTTTGCTGGGTCGTTTTTTCTTTGAGAGTATATCAATTGCAATGCCATATATGCTTGATACAATATAACTAACCAAAGGAGAAAATTAATTATGGGATTTTACGATTATTATGTAACTGATGCCAAGGGTAATCAGATTTCTTTAAAAGAGTATGAAAATAAGGTGGTATTAGTAGTTAATACTGCTACAGCTTGTGGTTTTACACCACAGTATGAAGAGTTAGAAAAGCTTCATGAAAACTACAATGCACAAGGTTTAGAAATCCTCGATATTCCTTGTAATCAGTTTGGAGGACAAGCACCTGGATCTGATGAAGAAATTCATGAGTTCTGTTCTTTACACTTCAATACAAAATTTCCACATATGCACAAGTCTGATGTAAATGGTGAAAATGAATTACCATTATACACATTCTTAAAGAGCGAAAAGGGCTTCGAAGGATTCACAGGTGAAAAGGCAGACTTCATGAATGCACACGTTGGTAATCTTGTTCCTAACTTTAGAGAAACTTCTGATATTAAGTGGAATTTCACGAAGTTCCTTGTTGATCGTAAGGGAAATGTAGTAGCTCGTTTTGAACCAACTGCTGATATGGCAGATGTAGAAAAAGCGATTCAAGAATTACTTTAATTTTTAGGGAGTCATTTCATCTTTTGTGAATATATACGTAGAAGGATATTCTATGGAGGAAAGAAAGATGAATGATTTAAATGCAGTTGAAATTAAAGGGACAGTAATGTACGAACCTAGTGTTCGTAGCACAAAAAATGATTCCACAATGTCAACATTCTCAGTTTGTGTAAAACACAATGAACCAAGTAAAGCGAAGGACTATCTAAATGTAGTTGCGTGGGGAGATGTAGCAGATCAAGTTCGCGAAGAATTCCATGCGGGTACAAGAATTGGTATTAAAGGCCATCTTCGTAAGCAGTTTTACATGAAAGATGAAAATAAGAAGACCGTTGTGCAAATCGTTGCAGAGAAAATCTATCATCCAAAAGATGAAACTGAATAAGTTGTATAAAAGTGCGTTGAATACGCACTTTTAATTTTGATATAATACGAACGGATTATAACGAGGATGATATGAATCAATACATATTTATATTAGAAATAGTAGGTACCATTGCGTTTGCGATTTCTGGAGCACTTGTTGCAATGAAATCGAAGATGGACTTCTTTGGAGTAGTAATTATTGGAGTTATTACCGCAACGTTTGGTGGAATTATGCGTGATATTGTATTGGGTAGTGTACCACCAAGTGCATTTTCTAATCCGGTATATGTTGTTGTTGCGAGTATAACTTCTGTTATCGTATTCTTATTTGCCTACTTCAATGTGAATACAAATAAGATTACGCAGAAAAATGCATATAAGAATTTCTTGTTGATTGCTGATGCGATAGGATTAGGTGTATTTACAGCGGTAGGTGTGCGTGTAGCCTTCTTCTTGCATCCAACATCACATAGTTTCCTATTAGTATTCTGTGGTGTATTAACGGGTGTCGGTGGAGGTTTATTCCGTGATATCTGTGTAAACCAATTACCGCAAATCTTTCACACGGATGTATATGCAATCGCATCTATCATTGGTGCTATTCCATGCGCGATGTTAATGCATGCAGGAAATATCTCACTTGGTATATGGGTTGGAATCGGTGTGACAATTTTTGTAAGAGCAATGGCAATTCTACATAAATGGAGTTTACCAGTTGCTAAGAATATTCATGACTAACATACATGTAATCGATTGTATCAATTAAAAAAGTAGTAATATGACGAATGACATTTAAGGCTTCTCTTAGATCGTGATTCGTTTTTTGTTTTGCCCAAAGGGCAATAGAGGAAAAGCTATATTCACTTACGTCTATTCCATAGTGAAAACAAACACAATAGAGAATACTTTTCATTTCTATTTCACTCGTACAATATTTAGGGAAACATGTACGAAGTAAATGATAGATGTAGTGTTGTAATGCATGTTTTATTTGTAGTGTAGTATCGTCTGTGGCTGTTTGAAGGATAGAATCTATCTTTATCTTAGATAACATAGAACTTAGAATTCTAGACATCTGTTTTATATGTATAGCAGGATGTGTTGAAATAAATTCTTTGCCAACTGTATGTTCGATATCAAAAACTAAGCGTACTTGATGATTGTTTATGGAATCTCTTAGTAATGCAATAGCAGTGTAACCTCTACGAACAGTACGATGATATGATTGCCAAGCTTTATAGGGTAATACAACTGTTGCAGTTGGGCATTGTGTAAATATCAGAATGATATTTTCGATTGATTCTTCATGGAAGAAACTTAATTGATTTAGAAATGTTAGGTAATTTTCAGGATAGAAGATATTTGTTAAATTCTCTTGAATCATATGTAGAAGCTGTTGTTTTGTGAATGATGTTTTCATAGGATACCTCAACTCCTATATACAGATGTACGATATAAAATCCCTGGCGCATTGATATCTACTTATTTTCGCTAAAAGCGTGATATAATAACAGCATCTAATGGAGGTACTTAAATGGAACAATTAGAGTTTAAATTTGATACACAGTTGTTGATTGATGGACATGATTTAGATGAAGATGTCATTAATGACTATATTACAGAGAATTTTAGAGGTGACTGCTTATTAGTTGTTGGTGATGATACTTTAATCAAGATTCATTTCCATACAAATGAACCATGGAAGGTGCTTGAATATGCACAATCTATCGGTGATATCTACGATGTAGTTGTAGAGAATATGCAACGCCAAGAAGAAGGTTTAAAGGGATAAAAAAACGAGGGTTTACTCGTTTTTTTTAATATCCATTTTCATAGAAGAATTGATTAATAGCCTCGGGATAATCTTCTAAATTCATGTGCATTTTGGAATGATGTTCTACAAGTTTATCTGCGATATGACCATGTAGCCATACACCCATGCGCAAACTAGTAAAGATATCACAATGATACGCAAGCAATGCAGTTAACATGCCAGTTAGTAAATCCCCACTGCCAGCTTGTGCTAACCCTTCGTTACCAGTCTGATTGATATAGCATTGACCATTTGGTGTAGCAATAATTGTATGTGCTGATTTTAGTACGATATATACTTTTAATTCCTTTGCATATTTTAATGCATAGTGCAAAGGATTACGCATCACTTCTTCTTTTTCTAGGTGGAATAAGTCTGCAAATTCTCCAATATGTGGTGTTAGGATAATCGGTGATTTTGCAAAGCGTAATTTCCATGTGTTGTATCGTAACATGCGTATAGCTTCCGCATCCAATATCAAAGGAGCATGGCAGTTTTGAATCATTAGATCAAGACAAATTTCTTTCTCATACATTTGTGTAACACCACTGCCGAAGGCGGCTGCACTAACATGTTCGATTGTTGGGGTTAACTGTTGTTCAACATTGTGTGATGAGAATGGATGGAATACGGCTGTTGTATGCTTCGAAGCAACGATAGGGTAGATACCATCGATACATCCTACTTCAATGTATGGAAAACCAAGTGCTTTTGCACCGGTAATATTCAGGCTGATTGCTCCGGCCATCCCATAAGAACCTCCAACAAGTAGAATCTTACCACTGCTTCCTTTATGTGCAGTTTCTTTTCGTTTTGCAAGATTTTGAAAGAATAGAGTTTGATCCATCTCTAAAAAACAACTTTGTTTTGGGTGCGGTATATCAAGTGAAACAAGTTCTAACTTTTCAAATAGATGGTGATACTTCTGCAATATGTGGAAAGGCTTATAGCAATCTAACGCAAATGTAACTGTAGAATGTAGCGCGAATGAATCATGCATGGCTGAATCACACTCTGCACCAGAGTTGATATCAATACTATAGATTGGCTTTTTTGCGTCCTGTATCTGTTTGAATACTGTACGCATTTCATCCGTTAATTTGCCATGATAGCCAAAACCAAAGATACCGTCGATAATAACGTCACAAGATTTTAAGCATGTATCTAAAGAATGAATTGGTTGAATAATGGAAGGTGGAATTTGTTTATATATCTTCATCGCATCTGGATTCTTTGGAAGCCCATTTACTAGTATCAGATTGATGTGAAATTGTTTTAGGTTGTTGATAAGCGCAAAAGAATCTGCACCATTATTACCGTTTCCGGCCAATACTAAAATATTAGAATTCACTTCTAAATAAGGTAATAAATGTGTGGCTAATTTCTTGCCTGTAAGATTGATTAATTCAAATGACGAAATACCCGATTTTTCTTCAATCTCGAGCATTTCTTTACGACTTACAATCATATTTTGTATCCTTTACAATCATATATTAACACTTACAGAAATCTATTGTGAAAAATTATAATAAAATTGTGATATAATTCGCGTAAGCAGTAGAAAAAAGGAGGATTTGCTAACATGCCAACAAAGAAAACTGTTAAAGAAGTAGCAGAAGAAGTAGCGAAAGAAGTAGTTGAAAAGAAGGCTACAAAGAAGAAGGCTGCACCAGCAAAGAAAGCTGAAAAGAAAGAAGCTACTGAAAAGAAAGCTACAACTGCAAAGAAAGTAAAGAAGGAAGTACCAGCGGCTAAGACTGTTAAGAAGGAAACTGCAAAGAAGGCAGTTAAGAAGACAGCTAAGGCTACGGTTGAAGATTTAGATTTAAAGACAGTGAAAGATTACGAAGACGCAATCAACTGGAAGAAGGGTGAAGCTAAGGCATTGGATTGGCTCTATATTGAATTAAGTGCAGACGCATTATTAACTCAATTTGAAGCTGGTAAGGATAACCTTAAGACAGTTTGCCAAGCTTTATATAACTGCATGCTTGAAGGTGACTATTATATCGTTGAGCCAACAGAAGATAACTGTGCATTAGGTACAGTTGCTGTACGTTTCTATTGCGATAACTTAAGTCCTGAACGCAAGAAAGTATCTGAAATTAATCAATAGTATATAAAGCCGAATCGTAAGATTCGACTTTTATTTTGTAATTATGTATGCATTTACCCAAAGGAATACAATCTCAGATAAACCAGTAATCTTCATCTGTAGAATACAATCAAAGAAACAGAAGATACATGCTGTAAAAAATAATGTCCGATACTGGAAAAATTGAGCTAAATCTTTTATCAGAAATACATAAAGAACTAACGTTGAATATGCAAATAATAGATGCATGTTTTTTATAAACGTTAATTCAATATAAGGAAATATAAGTGTGAGTATCGCACAAAGAAAGAATAAAACTCTAACATATTGCTTGGTCGTATCCTTTAGTTTCCAAAACAGATATATGAGTGAAATCCCACATAAAACTTGGAGAAAGATACGAATTTTAGATTTAGAAAGTAAGACACTGATATTCGTTTCATATCCAGCATAGACAAGCCATAGTATTGTAAATACGAGTGGGATGATAGGGAATATCAAATACTGAATATACTTCTGCTTTCTGTTCATGTTGTTATTATAACAAACTTAGGGGCGATAATTTGGGTTAAACATGTTATAATCTTGTCGTTATGAAGAAGAAAGAAATATATATCTTGATCAGTATTATCTTGATTGCAGTATTAGGAATTATTGGTCTCAATATCGCTAAAAATAAAAAACAACCTACAAAGAAGGACGAGCCAACTGCAGAAACAACTCCAACACCTAGTACAGAACCTAGTACTAATGCAGATTCTCTTGGTGTTCCAACAGAAAAGCCAGTTGGAATCTGGGTGGGTATTGTACATCGTGGAAAAGTTGTACAATGGTTCGATTCAGGTGTTGATGGAGAATATGTTGTTAAAGGTAATGTAGGTGAAGTACACGTTGAAGTGAAAGATAAGAAGTGGCATGTACGTGAGGTCGATTGTCCAAATCAACTATGCGTAAAAATGGGTTGGGCAGATGAAAATAGTATTATCCCAATTACTTGTCTTCCAAACGATGTTTTTATTGGGTCAGCAAATCTATTATCTGAGTATGTAGGTGTGAAATGAGTATAGCTAAAACGAAGCGTTTTACAGTACTAGCACTATTAGCTGCTATTGCGATTACGTTGAATATTTTAGAAACTACAATGATACCTCCTTTAATGGGTGTCTTCCGTATTGGTCTAGCAAATATTATGGCCTTGGTTGCTTTACGTATGTTAGGTATTAAGGAGATGCTCATCGTAAATACAATGCGTGTATTGATTGGCAATCTTTTGACTGGTACGATATTTGGAAGTGTATTCTGGATTAGTTTAGCGGGTGTAGTACTCTCGAGTTTGATACTAATCTTAATGGATTTATTAAGGTCTTCCTTGATGTTTACTTCCGTTATGAGTTCTATTGGACATTCGCTAGGTCAGGTATTGGTTGTTACATTCTTTTATATGCAACCGGCATTTATTGTTGTATTACCATATTTCTTATTATTATCTATTCCAACCGGATTATTAACTGGATTTGTAGCAGCAATTGCTATCCAGCGTGTAAAGCCATTACGTAAGCAAGATTAACTTCTTGCTTTTTATTTGGTATATATAATAAAAAGTCATGCGTGTATGCATGACTTATATCCACTGTAAGCAGCAGGGGCAGAGAGAATCGAACTCCCATCAGCGGTTTTGGAGACCGATGTACTACCATTGTACGATGCCCCTAAAATAAAAAGTGACGCGTACGGGATTCGAACCCGTGAATGCCGCCGTGAAAGGGCGGTGTGTTAAGCCACTTCACCAACGCGCCAAGTGCTTGTATAATATAGCATGTCTAGAATTTCTTTGCAATCATTTTATTCAAAAAAATCAAAAAAATTTGCTTGCCTAGAAATATGTGCGGATTTTAGCGCATATCTAACGTAATTTTATGTATTTAATATAGTGGTCTGTTATAATTACATCAATAGAAAGATTGATTATTATCGTTATAATGTGTAGAAGGAGATATTTTTATGATTGATTATAGTGAGGGTAGTGGAAAGCAGTATCATACTGGTGTTGGAAAAGGCGATGTTGGAAGATATGTATTCTTGCCAGGTGATCCAAAGCGTTGTGCCAAAATTGCGAAGTATTTCGATGATGCTGAACTTGTAGCGGACTCACGTGAATATGTAACTTATACAGGATGGTTAAATGGTGTAAAGGTATCTGTTACTTCAACAGGTATTGGTGGACCGAGTGCTTCCATTGCGATGGAAGAGCTAACTGCAGTTGGTGCAGATACATTTATCCGAATAGGTACATGTGGTGGTATGGATTTAAGCGTGAAGAGTGGTGATTTAGTTATCGCAACTGGCGCAATTCGTATGGAAGGAACTTCTAAGGAGTATTCTCCTATTGAATATCCAGCTGTTCCAGACTTAGATATTGTAAATGCTTTGGTAGAAGGTGCTCGTCGTGTTGAGCATCCATATCATACGGGGGTTGTTGAGTGTAAGGATGCTTTTTATGGACAACATCGTCCAGAAACACTTCCGAATGGACCAGATTTAATTCGTAAGTGGGATGCTTGGCTTAAGATGGGTGCAAAGGCTTCTGAAATGGAATCTGCAGCTCTATTTATCGTAGCTAGTTATTTACATGTTCGTTGTGGCACTGTTCTTCTGACAGTCGCAAACCAAGAACGTCAAAGAGCAGGTTTACCAAACCCACAAGTCCACGATACAGACCTAGCAATCAAAGCTGCCGTTGAGGCGGTGAAGTATTTGATTGAACAAGATGGTAGTGCAGACTAAAAAACTCATTTGCAAGAAATGAGTTAGTCTCTAAGAGAATACCAATCAGTATATTTTCTAAATGCAGAAGGGATTGCAAGTGATTGCAATTCCTTTTTATTTACGAGATAGTAATGTTCATCTAATGGATGTTGGATTTCAGCTACCTTGATTTCATATGCACGCATGTGCCATTCTAAGTGTGTAAAAATATGTTTTGCTTCAGGTAGAGTTGTAATCCTAAGCGGTGTAAACCCTAAGGATTCAATATGACTAATCGTTTCTGATTTTGTTAGATGGGCATCAACACCAGGGAATTCATATAACCCTGCTAGAAGTCCTTCTTGAGGTCGCTTATGAATTAAGAATGATTGATCATCACGAATAATAAAGAGGGTACGCTCTAATATCTTTCTATCTTTTAAAGAAGAGCGATATGGGATTCTGTCTGTCATCTGATTTTGATATGCGTAACAGTTTTTATTGAGTGGACATTTTGTACATTGGGGAGCACCGTTTGGTACACAAACTGTTTCACCCAGTTCCATAATACCTTGATTAAAAGAGGCGTAACTAAGATTTGGCTGTTTACAACTGTAGAAGTCATTGAGTTTTTCTTCAATCATCTTCTTTACCTTTGGTAAGCGGATGTCTTCTATAATTCCATAATATCTAGTTAGTACACGTAGTACATTTCCATCAATTGCAGGTGCTGGTAGATTAAATGCAATCGAAGCAATAGCACCCGCTGTATAGGGACCGATTCCTGGAAGTTTCTTCAGTAGTTCAAAATTTTCTGGTAACTTACCATCATAATGTTCCATCAAATAGATAGCACATTTTTTTAAGTTTCTTGCACGACTATAATATCCAAGACCTTCCCAAAGTCTCATTAAACGATCATCATCGCAGTTTGCTAAGCTGGCTATATCGGGTAACTCCTTTTTAAATGCAAGATATTTTGGTTTAACAGCTTCAATTCGTGTTTGTTGTAACATAATCTCACTTAGCCAAACATCATAAGGATTTCCCGTATCACGCCAAGGCAAACTGCGTTTATTTTCGTCATACCATTGTATTAACTTTTTAATATCTGTATTTTTCATCTGATTTATTTTAGCAGATATTGTATGGGTTAGTCATTTTAGATACAATATAATCGACATATGCGAGCATAATTTAATGGTAGAATGCAACCTTCCCAAGGTTGATGTGCGGGTTCGATTCCCGTTGCTCGCTCTTAAAATGAAAATGTTGGAGAAGAGTATTGCTATAACATATATTATAGATAACTTGCATCATTTTCCTTTATCTTTGGGAAACTTTTATAAAAGGACATATATTTTATGAAACTAAGTGATTTCTTTGAGAAACATGTAAGAGTGTTTACTTGTAATAGTTTAATTATTATCGGAGAAGTCATAGACTACTATCCTGCTATAGGTACTGAGTCTGGTGAAGATGAAATTGATATTTTCCCAGATGGGATAAATCATATTATTCGTTTGAAAGAAAGTGATATTGTAGCAATTGAGGAGATATTCTTAGACTCAAACTCATAGTCCTCATTTGAATTGTGGCTACGGAAGACCATCCCAAAACTGTGTTATGGTTGCGCTAATAAGGAATATACAGTAATATCTATGAGTCTTTTATAGAAAACTGATTATACTGGTCGGGAATACAAAAGCTCGATCAGTTTTTCTTTAATGAGACTAAGAAGCAGAGGAGATTTATGAATTTTACAGATTTAGAACTTAAGGAGCCGATACTGAGTGCTGTTAGTAAGGCGAAGTATGAAACACCATCACCAATCCAAGAGAAAGCAATCCCTGTTATGTTAGAAGGGAAGGACATCGTTGCCTGTGCTCAAACTGGTACAGGTAAGACGGCCGCTTTTGCATTGCCAATTTTAAATAAGCTTGAATATAAGAAGAAACATCAGATTCGTGCGCTGGTATTAACACCGACACGTGAGTTAGCTGTTCAAATCTTTGAGAATTTTAAGAAATTTGGAAGATATTTAAAACTACGTGCATGCTGTGTGTATGGTGGCGCACCATCTGGCCCGCAAAGAAAAGCTCTCCGTAGTGGTTGTGATATTTTAATTGCGACTCCTGGCCGTTTAAATGACTTTATGGTTCAGGGTGAGATTGTTTTAAGTGATATTGAAATATTTGTACTTGATGAGGCGGATCGTATGTTGGATATGGGATTTATCGGTGATGTACGTACAATCGCTAGCCGTATTCCTGAAGTTCGTCAAACTGTTATGTTCTCTGCAACAATGCCAAAAGAAATCAAAGAATTAGCTAATGAATTATTACATGACCCAGTGGATATTCGTGTGGCTCCACCAGCAAGTCCAGCTGAAACAATTACCCAGTATCTTGTATACTGTGAAAAGGCAGATAAGAAGCGTGTCCTAAAGGATATGCTTGTAAGTCCAGAAGTTACTAAGGCCATTGTATTTACAAGAACTAAGATTGGTGCCGATCGTTTAACTAAGAAGTTAATAGAAGATGGTATCAAAGTTCTTACAATCCATGGTGATAAAACACAAGGTCAACGTCAGAATGCATTACAGCGATTTAGAACTAATCAAGTAGATGTATTGGTAGCGACAGATGTTGCGGCACGTGGTATTGATATTTCAGATATTTCACATGTATTCAACTATGATTTACCAGAGGAAGATGAGTCTTATATCCACCGTATTGGTAGAGCTGGAAGAGCTGGTAAAGAGGGTATTTCAATCTCTTTGTGTTGCCATGAAGAATTAGGTTTGCTTGCGTCAATTGAGAAGATGTTAAAGAAAGAGATTCCGCTAATGAAAACGGAATACTCTATCGAATTAAAACGTAAGAAAGTAAGTGCTGGTAAATCAAATCGTCGTCCACCATTTAAGAAGAAGTCAGATTATAGAAGTGGTAGTGATAAGAGTGAGAAGCGTGATGTTGGTGCATCAAATAAATCGTTACATAAGTCTACAAAGCCAAGCAAGTCACATAAGCCTAGTGATAGAAAGCCGCGTCATCAATCAAAGAATTACAAGCCAAGAAAAAAGAATCGTGGTAGATAAAGAAAAATGCAGATATGGGTCTGCATTTTTTCTTTATCGATTTAATTGTGCAATATAATTTTCGGCTTGTTTGATGCCATCTACGGCACTAGAGACAATACCACCAGCATATCCAGCACCTTCGCCACATGGATATAATCCTTGAATGGTAGAACTGCATCCATTATCGTTACGAAGTATTTTGATTGGAGAAGAAGAGCGTGTTTCGAGTCCAACCATGATGCCGTTTTCAATCCAACCATGTATCTTCTTATCGAATTGTTTCATGCCTTCTTCCATTGCTTGATTAACCTCATCTGAGAAGAATGTATGCATGTCCTTCATAATTGTGTTACGTGGATAAGAAGTTTGAATGACAAGTTTATCGGAAGGGATGCAATTCAAGTAGTCTTTGATATTCTGTGCAGGTGCTACAAAGCCTTCGTGGTAACCTAGTTGTTCTAATTTCTTCTGAAACTGAAAACCATCAAGAGGGTGTCCTTGATCAAAGTCGCTACGTGGAATCTGTACAAGGATAGCACTATTAGCATTCTTACCTGCACGCATGCTGTAGGACATTCCGTTTACTGCAAGACATTTTTGTTCAGTAGAAGCAGGAATAACTACACCACCTGGACACATACAGAATGAATATACACCACGATTAACAGATGTCTTGGCGGTTAGCTGGTAGGATGATGCCTTAAGCGCAGGATGACCATAGTGTTTACCGTAAGTACTTTGATCGATGAGACTCTGCGGATGCTCAACACGTACGCCAATGGCGAAATCTTTTTGTGTGATTTCTACCCCTTGTGCAAGTAGTGTTTCATATGTATCACTTGCACTGTGGCCAGTACATAGTATGATGCTATCGGTTGTAAAGTCTTGTTTGTTTGTATGAATACCAACAATTCGATTACCATTTAAATATAAGCTTTCTAGTTTGGTATCAAAGTATATTTCACCACCAAGACAAATAATCTTTTCACGTATCTTTTTGACGATTGTTTGTAGTACATCAGTACCTAGGTGAGGGCGCTGTTGGTATAGAATGGCGGGGTTAGCACCAGCTTCTACAAATTCTTCATATACTTTAGAAACACGTATATTCTTCATGCGTGTTGTAAGTTTCCCGTCAGAGAACGTACCGGCACCACCTTCACCAAACTGTACGTTGGATGATTCTAAAAGTTTCCCTTTGGTAAAGAATTCGTTGATATCTTTGGTACGTTGTTCAACTGCTTGACCACGCTCGATGATGATTGGTTTTAAACCGGCTTCTGCTAAGATTAGACCGGCATACATACCACTAGGTCCAAATCCTACGATGATGGGTCTTTGGCTTGGAGTCTTTGCGGTTGTAGGAAGATTATAGACTTCTTTCGATTCTTTTTTTACATCACGGTTCTTGAGATATTTATCTTCGTTTTTAATGGATGCGTATACACTATAGGAATAGTGTAGGTCATCACCCCTAGCATCGATAGATTCACGATCGATTTCAAAGGAGTGAATATCATGAATAGAACAGCGTAATTTCTTTGCGATGTGATGAACCGAAAATGTCTCTCCAACTTCACAACGAATCTGGTTAATTTTTAGCATAACGTACCTCTCAACAATGATTATACAATAGCATTCTCTCTTTTGATTAGAGATTGATTTGCGTTATAATTTGAACATGAAAATCGCAAAACAAAAGAAAATTAAATCAAGTGAAGATGGTCTTCTTGTTAAGAATATCTTATCGAAACAAATGGGTTTTTCACGTCGCGAGATAAGTAGATTTCATGTGTCTGGTTCGATTTATCTCAATGATGAAAAGTGCAGACTGACACAAGAGGTACATACAAATGATGTAGTGACTATACGGACAGAAGAGTCACAGTTAGAATCAAAACCAATCATCCTCTATGAGGACACTGAGATTGTTGTGGTTAATAAACCTGCTGGAATTCCAAGCCATGCGAGTGCAGAACATTTTAATGATGATATGGGGTCTATTTTAAAACGCTACTATCAAGATGATAACTTTACAGTTAGAACAGTTGGACGCTTAGATAAAGGTGTTTCAGGCATTGTTGTATATGCAAAAACAAAGCAAATGGCAGCTTTGCTAGCTTCTGCTCGCGAGGAACAATTATTACATAAAGAATACTTGGCTATCGTAAAAGGAAGGTTTGAAGAACAAAGTGGGACTTTAACGTATACCTTAGGAAAAGAGAAGGGAATACGTGGAAGAAGTGTGACCGTGGATGGTCAAAATTGTATTACCAATTATGAAGTGATTATCGAGGGTAATTTCTTCTCTCTGATTAAAGTTCATATTGAAACTGGAAGATTACATCAGATACGTGCAGGTATGGCTTATTTTGGACATCCACTGATTGGTGATCGTCTCTATGGTGGCAGTATGCATGCGATGAAGCGACCAGCATTACATTGTTGGAAAGTAGAGTTTATCCATCCTAAAACAAAGAAGCAGATAAAGATAGAATGCAAATTACCAGATGATATGCAAAAGGTAGTTGATAGACTTCAAGAAAAATGATGGCATTGTGAGATTTGTAATCAAAAATATTTAGGCATAGAATCAATGATAGAAGTGCGCAAAGGAGTATCTGTATGAAACAGGAAAATCTTGAAAAGATTATTGCGTTTCGCCATGTATTACATGAGCATCCAGAATTGTCTAATCACGAAGTAAATACACGAAAATTAATTAAAGAATTTATTGCACAAAATATGTCTAGTTATCTCGTGTTTGATGAAGGGGATTGGTTGTATTGTATGAAGCCATATCAACCTACCAAGAAGACGATTGTATTACGTGCAGATCATGATGCGATAATGAATTCTTCAAATACACCATTTCATGGCTGTGGTCATGATGGACATACTGCGATTTTGCTGGGTGTGATGCTAGAAGAAGAGGATAGAAAAAGTGAGTATAATGTTATCTATCTTTTCCAACCGGCCGAAGAAAATGGTAGTGGTGCCGCTATCTGCAAACCATTATTTGAAAAGTATCATGTGGATAAAATTTTTGGCCTGCACAATATGCCTAATTTAAGAAAGAATGTGATTTACTATCGACCAGAGACAGTCATGTGTGCTTCGGTTGGGTATCGCATTTCTTTAACAGGAGTACAAAGCCATGCTTCAGAACCTGAGAAAGGACTTAATCCAGTATATGCTTTATCTGCATTTGCTAAATCGATTGAACCTCTAGCAAAGCAGACTGGATTTAAACCATTTACATTTGCGAATAATCACTTCAGTTCACTTGCAATGATTACGATTATCCATATGAATGTGGGTAGTTTGAACTTTGGCATCTCGCCAGCAAATGGGGAAATTTGTTTGACTTTACGGGCGGCTAAAGAAAATGAACTAGCTGTCTTAGAAGAATATGTTCGTGCTTACTTTGAGGGATTAAATGGAAAGTTTAAAGTAAGCATTGAAGAGTTTGATCGCTTTGATGAAAATTACGCAGATCCATCTCTAGTAGATAAAACTGTTAGGAAATTAAAGACTGCGGATCTAGAGGTTGAAGAATTATCTGAACCAATTCGTGCCAGTGAAGATTTTGGTTATTATAAGAAGTTTGCACCATGTATGTTTGTCTTTGTTGGAATGGGAACGTGTCCTTCTTTACATCATGATTCCTATGTATTTGATGATGAAATTATTCCTACCGCTGTATGTATGTTTGAAACAATTATTTGATAGTGCTTGCATGTATTTCACAAGTACTATTTTTTCATTGATTTTACAATACTTTTTTCTGAAAAAGGCTTGTATTTTCTAGGGGAATGGAATACTATTAAAAAGCAAGGTGATAACACCGAATGCGCCGATAGCTCAACTGGATAGAGCATTTGACTACGAATCAAAAGGTTGCGGGTTCGACTCCTGCTCGGCGCGCCATTTATAAAAAGCCCGCTACAAGCGGTTTTTTTATTAGGATATTTATGCTATCAAATGAGGGAGGACAAAAAGATGAGTGATTTTGAAAGCAAAATTAGTTCAGCTGTCCGTGAGGCAGTGAAGCAAGTGTACGATATTGACGCAGATGATTCAATATTGATTGTTGAAACCCCACGTGATCCAAAGATGGGAGACTATTCAACTAGTGTAGCTATGCGCCTTTCCCGAACATTGCATAAGAGTCCATTAGATATAGCTGGACCTATCGTTGAAAAGTTAAAGGAAATCTACACAGAAGCTTCTTCAATTGAAGTTGTAAAGCCAGGCTTTATCAACTTTCGCTTGAAGAAAGATGCTTTGGCTGAAGTGATTAATACTGTTATCGACGCAGGTGATGATTATGGTAAGAATAACACTGGTGCAGGTGTGAATGTATTGGTTGAGTGGGTATCCGCTAACCCTACAGGTGACTTACACTGTGGACATGCTCGTAACGCTGCTTGGGGAGACTGTATCTCACGTCTTTACGAAGCAAGTGGTTATAACAACTACAGAGAGTTCTATGTTAACGATGCTGGTAACCAGATTGTGATGTTAGGTGAATCTTTAATTTCTCGTTACTTTGAGCACTTTGGAAAAGAATATCCACTTCCAGAAGATGGATATCATGCACAGGATATCATCGATATCGCAAATCAGATTGCAGAAAAAGATGGTGATAAGTGGTTAAACGCTGATCCTGCAGAACGTCTTGAATACTTCAAGAAGACAGGTGTTGAGTTAGAATTAAAGAAGATTGAGGATGACTTAAAACTATATCGTTGTGATTTCCAAAACTTCCAACATGAAACATTCTTCTATGAAAACAATCGTCAGCGTATCAATGATTGCTTAATAAAGATGGCTGATATGGGTCTAACATATGAAAAGGATGGTGCTCTATGGTTTAAGAGTACTGAATATGGTGATGACAAGGACCGTGTATTACGTAAGAGTGATGGAACATTATCTTACTTAACACCAGATATCGCTAATCACATCTATAAGATTGAAAGAGGATATGACCACTTAATCGACTTATGGGGTGCTGACCACCATTCTTATGTAACACGTATGCAGTCTGCTTTAACAGCATTGGGTTATCCAGATGTACTTAAGGTTGATATCATCCAGATGGTACGTATGGTTGAGGATGGTAAGGAAGTGAAGATGTCCAAGCGTACAGGTAACGCAATTACAATTCGTGAACTTTGCGAAGATGTAGGTGTTGATGCCGCTCGTTGGTTCTTCGTTTCCAAGGACGTTGCGACTCACATGGATTTCGATATGAAGTTAGCTCGTTCTAAAGATAACAACAACCCTGTATTCTATGCACAGTATGCATATTCCCGTATGCATTCCATTATGAACAATCCTAAGATTCCTGCATTCACACAGGTAGCTACTTATGATCGTCTCAGTGATGAGAAGGAATTACAGTTGATGAAGCTCATCAGCGAATTCCCAATCGAAGTTGCAAATGCAGCAGCAAGCAGAAAGCCAAACAAGATTACTGAATATATCATTTCTCTTGTAAAGGTTTACCACAGCTACTACAACAGTTCACGTGTCAATAACCCAGAAGATCCTGAGTTAACAAACCAACGTTTAGGCTTAGTGAAGGCTACAATGATAACATTGAAGAACGCTCTAAACCTTGTTGGTGTAGAAGCACCTGAATCAATGTAATTCCACAATAAGAACGATAAACAGTGCCCCTATAGTGATATAGGGGTTTTTCTTGTGAATTTTAGGCATTTCTTGACAAAAAGCAATGAGATGATGTTTACAAAAAAATACAAAATTTTAGGCATTATGTTTCCAATTATAGAAAAAAATATGTATACAATAATAGTATAGATTTGAAACCGGTTACATATCATGCGCGCGATATGTAGCCCAAATGAAAAGACAATAGGAGGAAAGCAAATGTCTAACATTCATGTAACGAGTGAAATTAAAACACTCAAAAAGGTTTTATTACACAGGCCAGGAGAAGAATTATTAAATCTTACACCTGATACATTAGGGGAATTATTATTTGATGATATTCCTGATCTTTATGAAGCACAGGTTGAACATGACCGTTTTGCAAAGATCTTACGCGACAATGGCGTAGAAGTTGTTTATCTAGAAGACTTAATGGCTGAAACTTTAGATGCTCACCCAGAAATTAAGGAACAGTTCCTTGATCAGTGGTTAGTTGAATCAGGTGTTCATACAGCTGAATATCATAAGATCATTAAGGATTACTTAGCTAAGTTTACAAACAATAAGGAATTAGTTCTAAAGACTATGGCTGGTATCACATTCAGAGAAATTGGTGAGATCCACACAAACTTCTTAGTTGACCGTCTTGAGACTAACTCACACTTATTAGTAAACCCAATGCCAAACCTATACTTTACACGCGACCCATTCGCTTCTGTAGGTAATGGTGCAGTTATTAACAGAATGTATTCTGTAACAAGAAACCGTGAAACAATCTATGCAGATTACATTTTCAGATTCCATCCAGAATATGCTGGAAATGTTCCAGACTTATATGGACGTAACAACCACTTCCATATCGAAGGTGGAGACGTATTAAACGTTAATGAAAAACTCTTATTCATCGGTATTTCACAGAGAACACAGGCTGAAGCAATTCAGGACTTAGCTATGAAGATGTTCTATGAAAACGAAGGAAATAAGATTGAGACAATTTTAGCTTTCAATATTCCTAATTCACGTGCATTCATGCACTTAGATACAGTATTTACACAGATTGATACTGATGCATTTACAATTCACCCAGGTATCATGGGAACATTACAGGTATTTGCATTAACAGCTGATCGTGCAAATCATGATGTTCATATCGAAGAACATACAGGTAAGTTAGAAGATATTCTTGCTAAGTTCATGGGCTTAGATAAAGTTCGTTTATTCCCTTGCGGAGCTGGCGATCCATTAGCAGCTGAACGTGAACAGTGGAATGATGGTTCTAATACATTGACAATTGCGCCAGGTAAGATCATCGTTTACAAGCGTAACTATGTTACAAACCAATATCTAAAGGATAATGGATTTGAAGTATTAGAATTAGAAGCATCCAACTTATGCGTAGGACGTGGCGGACCAAGATGTATGTCCATGCCATTAGTTCGTGAAGACTAAGTTTAAAATCGAATAACCATAAAAATAGAAAAAAAGAAAAGGAGCTATTATGGGCGTTAATGTTAGAGGAAGAAGTTTTTTGACACTATTAGATTTTACATCAGAAGAAATCAGATATTTCTTGGAATTATCTGCTGAATTCAAGAGATTAAAGGCTAACGGTGTTGACCACAGTTATTTAAAGGGCAAGCAGGTTGTTCTCTTGTTCGAAAAGACATCTACAAGAACACGTTGTGCATTTGAAGTTGGTGCACGTGACTTAGGTATGGGTGTTACATTCCTAGATTCTGGATCATCACAGATGGGTAAGAAGGAATCATTAGAAGATACAGCTAAGGTATTAGGTCGTATGTATGATGGTATCGAATACCGTGGATTCAAGCAGGAAGTAGTTGAAGAACTTGCTAAGTATTCTGGTGTTCCTGTATGGAATGGTTTAACAGACTTATATCACCCAACACAGATGTTGGCTGATATCTTAACAGTTAAGGAAGAATTCGGCGATGTTAGAGGCCGCAAGTTAACATTCTTCGGTGACGCTCGTAATAACGTTGCTAACTCATTGATGATTGTTTGTGCTAAGTTAGGTATGCACTTCTGCGCATGCGGACCTAAGGAATTAATGCCTTCTGATGAACTTGTTGCTAAGTGCAGAGAAGTAGCTAGCAAGACAGGTGCTGAAATCGAATTAACAGATGATATCAAGATCGGTGCTAAGGATGCAGACGTTCTTTACACAGATATTTGGTTATCAATGGGTGAACCAGAAGAATTATGGGAGCCAAGAATCAAGCTCTTACGTCCTTACCAGGTTAATAAGGAATTGATGGCTATGGCTAAGCCAACTGCTATCTTCTTACACTGCTTACCATCATTCCATGATCGTAACACAACAGTTGGTGAGAACATTTACCAGAAGTATGGCTTAGAGGCTATGGAAGTTACAGATGATGTATTCTTAGGCACACAAGCTAGACAATTTGATGAGGCAGAGAACCGCATGCATACAATTAAGGCTGTTATGTATGCAACTCTGAAGTAATCACATGGCAAAGCGTATAGTAGTAGCTCTTGGGGGTAATGCTTTAGGCAATACCCCTGAAGAGCAGCTTGAATTAGTTCGTCATACTGCTAAGACTATCGTTGATTTAGCACAGGACGGCTATGAAGTAATTGTTGGCCATGGTAATGGACCACAGGTTGGAATGATTAACCTAGCAATGGAATTCTCATGCACAAAGGGCGGCAATACTCCATATATGCCATTCCCAGAATGTGGTGCGATGTCCCAAGGCTATATCGGTTATCATTTACAACAAGCAATTCAGCAGGAATTAAAGGCTCGTGGTGTTGACAAGGAATGTGCAGCTATTGTTACACAGGTAGTTGTTGATGCAAACGATCCAGGATTTGCTAAACCTACAAAACCAGTAGGAAGCTTCTATACTAAGGAAGAAGCAGATAAGATTGCTGCCGAAAAGGGCTTTACATTTGTAGAAGATGCAGGACGTGGATATCGTCGTGTTGTACCTTCACCAATTCCACAACGTATCGTTGAATTAAAGGTTGTTGAACAACTTGTTAAGGCTGGCGACATCGTTATTACAGTTGGTGGTGGAGGAATCCCTGTAGTTGAAACAGAGCAAGGATTAAAGGGCGTTGCAGCTGTTATCGATAAGGACCGTTCCAGTGCATTGCTAGCACAGTCCATTGGTGCAGATATGTTGATTATCTTAACTGCAGTCGACAGAGTATGCATCAACTATAACAAGCCTGATCAAAAGGAACTTCCAACAATGACATTGGAAGAAGCAGAGAAGTATATCGGAGAGAAGCAATTTGCTCCTGGAAGTATGCTTCCAAAGGTTCAATCATGCATGGAATTTGTTAAGAATAACACACATGGTGGAACTGCATTAATTACATCATTACAAAAAGCAAAAGTTGCTTTACAAGGTGAAACAGGCACCATTATTACTAAATAATTAGAAGGGGGGATAGTATGTCTGTGAAAGCCAAGAAACGCTCTTTAACAGCGTTTACGATTTTATTTATTATTTTAGCAGTACTTTGTTTAATTTCAGTATTCTTAAACGGACAACCAATTAGCGATAGCTTAATCAGTGGTTTAAACCCTGAGAAGTATGGCGAATTAGTTGACATGGTTGCTAACGGCAAAACCGTTACGGTTGTCGGTGCAAAGTTTAGTGATTTCTTCATGGCATTCCCAAGAGGATTTGTGGATGCTGCTGACCTGATCGTATTTATTATGGCTATCGGTGGATTCATCGGTGTTGTAATGAAGACAGGCGCTCTTGAAGCTGGTGTTTACCACTTAGTTAAGAAGATGCACGGCAGGGAAGAAGTCCTAATCGTTATCTTGATGATCTTATTCTCTATCGGTGGTTCCACATATGGAATGGCTGAAGAGACAATCGGTTTCTACGCTTTGATTACTACAGCATTAGTAGCAGCTGGCTTCGATACAATGGTAGCAGTTGCAACTGTATTGCTTGGTGCAGGATGTGGTGTATTAGGTTCAACAATTAACCCATTTGCTACTGGTGCAGCTATGGCTGCATTGCAGAGTGTTAACGTTCCTTATGACAACACATTAGTTATGATTCTTGGTTTTGCATTGTGGTTTACATCACTTGCAATCGCTATTTTCTTCGTATTAGGTTACGCTAAGAAGGTTAAGGCTGATAAAGGTTCAACAATTCTTTCTCTACAAGAGCAGGAAGATATGCGTGAACACTTCACAAAGGATGATGGCAACAAGTTAGAATTTACTGGCAAGCATAAGGCTGTATTAATTGTATTTGCAATCTCATTTGCAGTTATGATTGCTTCACTCATTTCTTATGTTGACATCAACTTTGCTGGTGATGAAGAAGCTTACTTAGCAGTACTTGGATGGACTTCAGTCTTAACAGGTTTACCTTTAGGTCAATGGTACTTCTCTGAATTGGCAGCTTGGTTTACATTCTCGAGTGTTCTTATCGCTATCATGGCTAGAATGTCTGAAAGAGAATTTATTGATACATTCTTAGACGGTGCTAAAGATCTATTGTCAGTAGCTATCGTTATCGCAGTTGCTCGTGGTATTACAGTCGTTATGAAGTCTACTCATATGGACTTCTGGATCTTGGACAAGGCAGCAGGTATGTTGATGGGTGTTCCAGGATTCGTATTCGCTCCTCTATCATATGTAATTTACTTAGTATTGAGTTTCTTAGTTCCTTCAACATCTGGACTTGCTGGATTCTCAATGCCAGTAATGGGTGGTTTAGCAAATACATTAGGCTTCAACGCTTCAATTATGATCAATATCTTCTGCGCTGGTTGCGGATTAATCAACCTCTTCACACCAACATCTGGTGTAGTAATGGGTGGTCTAGGTGCAGCTAAGGTTGAACTAAAGACATACATGAAGTGGGGTATGAAGTTATTTGTAGCGATTGCTATCGCAAATATCGTTGTTCTATCATTAGCAATGATGTTAATCAAATAATTAAAACTCAAATATGTTTGGATAGAGTTCCGGCTGTGTGAGAGCACGGTCGGAACTTTCCGCTTTTATTCAAATATGCTATGATATGTGCAACAGAGGTACAAAATATATGACAAAGACAGCAACGATTCAAGATAGCTGGACGTCGGAAACTAATCCTATTTCTTTTTGCTCATTTGACTATGAAGCAATTGAAAAACCAACTAAAGCTTTAATGCACCAGGCTGCTCGTTTTATGTACTTTAATAAAGGTGTTGGTAAGATCAAAGTAGATGGCGTAGAGTATGATATAAAGCCTCATACACTATGTGCGATTACACCTTGGAAAATTACAGATATTATTGACGTAAGAGATACCTTACACCTAAATTTAGTTGTTTATGATTATCAGTTTATTAACACAATGCTCAAGGTAACACCAGGATTGGAAGAAGAAAGTGTAGACCTTCTAAATTTCCTTGCAGTTGAACCGATTGTATATTTAAACGATGAACAAACAAAGTACGTAGATGGAATCATGTCACACCTACAAAAGGAACTCGGTGTTGATTCCGCATTGGTCAGGCAACCTAAAAAGCCGTTATCATTCTTATATTCACTCGTTAAAATTATTGAGTTAATGGTGGCATATCGCCGCTACTTTAAAGCTAGTGAAGAAGTAGTGAATGAAGAAAATGCTTCCGTCATGCAGAATTCGATATTAAGTTATATTTATTCCCATTCTTCAGAGCGCTTGACACTTGAAAAAGTTGCGGAAGTATTCTTTATATCAGAATCAACATTATCAAAGAAGTTAACTGATTTAACAGGTACTACATTTACAAAATTGTTAAATAATATTCGTATTGAGAAAACGTCAGATTATTTAATTTATACGGATATGACACTTGAAGAAATCGCCATTCTACTTGGTTTTGCGGATGCTTCGCATCTATCAAAGCACTTTGTTGAAAAGGTAGGTATTACACCAAACAAATACCGTAAGATCTATAGCAAAGTAAAATCTGGATATAATCGTGCAGATAAGAATGTTGCTTTTGAAGTAACCAACTATCTCTACAAGCACTATGATACAGAGAAGTTACTTGCTAGTACGATGGCTGAGAAATACGGTGTAAGTGTCTCAGAATTAAATCGATCATTACTCTATTATTCTGAGAAGAACTTTGAAACATTATTGAATTTCATTCGTATTAATAAAGCTAGTGAGTTATTGATTTCTACAACATATTCTGTCTTAGATATTGCGGTAGCTGTAGGTTATAACAATATTAAGACATTCAATCTTAACTTTTACAAATTTAAAGCAATGACACCAACAGAATTCCGCACTGGTATTACTTTGCAAAAAGTGGATCGTTCTGAAAGCGGCTTTGCTGGATAACTATAATTAGAAAGTTGGGTAAATAATGAAACCATTCTATGTGACAGGGCATATGAATCCAGATTGTGATGCAATCGTATCCGCAATCGCCTATGCTCATCTGAAACAACAACTAGGGCAAGATGCTATCGCATGTGCTTTAGGCAAGGCAAAGAGTGAAACACAGTATTTATTACAGAAGTTTGGTTTTGAACATCCTAAGCTAATCCATACAGCTAGATGTATGTTATCGGAGATAGAGAAGGATGAACCATTACTTGCAGGCCCAGATTTAACAATGAAGGAAGCGTTAGACCTTATTTTATCTCGTAAAAATAAAGGTATTTTCATCGTTGATGAAAAAGAAAGACTTTTAGGATTGCTATCTGTTTCTGACTTAACAAAGCTTTGGGCAGAAAGTGGAAAGTCTTTGAAAGACTTGATAAGTACAGCTACTTTAACCAATATTGCAAGAGTATTGAAAGGTAAGTATTATTGTGAATCGAAACAGTATCATCCAAGTGGTATTGTACAGATTATGCCTTCCATGTCTGATAAGCCAGAAGTATATAAGAATTCTATTGTAATTGTACGTAATAATCCAGATATTCAACGCTTTGTAATTGAGGCGGGTGCAGCTTTAGTGGTTGTATCTGGCGAAGATTGGATAGATGAAGTTACTTTATCCTATGCAAAAGAAAAGGGTGTATCCATGTTGCATACGGATTACTCCGTTATTGAATGTTCACGTTTGATTTATCAAACACCATCTGTCAAATCAGTTATGACAACAGATGTAATGACATTCCAAGAAACAGAGTATGTAGATGAAGTAAGTGATCATATTGCCAAGACGCGTTATCGTACCTATCCTGTTTTGGATAAAGACGGTAGAGTTGTAGGAGCTATCTCACGCTATCACTTATTCCATTATGAAAAGAAGAAGTTTATCCTCGTTGACCATAATGAAGCGATGCAATCTGTACGTGATTTAGAGTTTGGTGAAGTGGTTGAAATTGTTGATCATCATCGTATGGGTGGTATCGAGACGGTGACACCAATTAATATCGTTGCACGTACGGTAGGAAGTACAGCCGCAATCATTACAGGCTTATATAAGTCATCGCATATTAAATTGTCAAAGAATCTTGCAGGTATTCTTCTTGGTGCTGCTATTAACGATACGATGTGCTTGCAGTCACCAACAACTACAACTTTTGATCATGAAATGGTGAAGTATCTAGAAGAAGTTTCTGGTACAAAAGCTATCGACTTATATCAAGAGATGTTGGATGCTTCAGATTCTGTCACAAATAAGACTAATGTAGAACTGCTATATAATGATTTTAAAGAATTTAGAATTAGTGGCACAAGAATTGCCATTGCACAGGTGCAATGTAAGAAAGATGATTACTTTGCAATCAAAGATCACTTCCATGCATTCATGGAAGAAACAGCAGAGTCACAACATTATGATTTAGTATTAACACTGTTTACTGATCCTATGGGATCAGGATCCTACTTTTTAGCGGCAGGGAAGAAGTCGAATATTGTTGGAGATGCTTTTGGTGATATACTCAACAAAGAACATTTTGGAAAGGGTATTGTATCTCGCAAGAAACAAGTATTACCTATTATTATCGATACTTTAAAGTGATATACTGAAGTGTAAGAGGTGATAATCATGAGAAAGTTTATTGTAGATAAAGGCTTTTGGGAGATATTTCCAGAAGCTAATATTGCGGTATTAGCTGTAAAGAATGTTCAAGAGGCTATTCATTTAGATGATGAAAAGGCTGCTGAAATCAAAGTACTATTAGATGGCGCAAATGAAGCTGCTAAGAAATATTTGACTAGTGATGTAATTTCTGAAAATGCAGTTGTAAAAACATGGCGCGAAGCATATTCTAAATTCCCTACAAAGAAGGGTGCACGTTGTTCGATTGAAGCTTTACTAAAACGTGTATTGCATGGTACGCCAGTTGGCTCTATCGCACCTACTGTTGATATTACAAATGCAATATCATTAAAGTATGCATTCCCAATTGGTGCTGAGAATATGGAAGCCTTCAAGGGAGATTTACACTTAGGTATTATGAAAGGTGGAGAAGACTTCTGGCCAATTGGTTCAGATAAATCAGAACCACCGTTAGCAGGTGAAATTGCATACTATGATGAAGAGGGTGTTATCTGTCGTTGCTGGAACTGGCGCGATGGAATGTGTAGAACCAAACCGTGTGGCTGAATTACAAGAAGCTATCGATGAACTGGCAGATCTTTTAACACAGTATGTTGGTGCTGAAGTAATCAATAAGCAGATTATCAATATCAACACAAAAGAGACAATGATTCAAGAATAAACAAAATGCGCACTCTATCAAGAGGCGCATTTTTTGTTTATATGTGTATAAGAAAAGAGATGATATCCATATATCATCTCTAGCATTAACTATTTTATTTTCCTGAGTTTGAAGACATGTAGTCAGACCAGATTGTGTTTAATTTTTCTATCTGTTCATCTGTTACAGAGTAAACTACAACATCTCCACCTAACTTTTGAACTCTCATGTAGCCATTGTAGTAAAGAGTAACGTTATATGTACTTTCCTTGTCAGCTACTTCAACACCGAATGCTGTATCCTTTTGATTGAAAGAAACCTTGTCTTTAACAACTTTTGTTGAAAGTGTCTTTAATTCATCAGCAATTGCGTTAACTACATCCTTTTGGTCTGTAATTGTTTCGCGTTGAATGTCAGATTCTGGATCAACATAGATAACGGAAACCTTTGTTGGTTCCTTTGTTAATTTCTCGGAAATGCTCTTAGTAGATAATGCGCTTGCACCACAGCCAGCTAAGAATAATAAACCAGCTAATACGATTGTGCCTAATGTCTTTTTCATCTTAATCCCTCCAAATATACTGATAAGAAACATACATAAGAATATAACATATATTTTATAAAAAAAGATATGTTTTTTATCATGCTACTCAATGATAATATAAAGAAAATAAAACTAACAGAAGAATTATATTGAAAAGATTATATAATTGTTAATTTATGATAATAGAATGTAAAATTTACACGATAGTTTACAATAAATGAAAAAGTTTACGTATAAAAGATTGGGCATATATTTTGTGTTATTTTGCGCAGAGGTATAAAGTTTAGTTGTATAAAATATAAAAGGAGTTAAATTATGATTGATGTGATTATTATAGGTGCAGGTACAGCTGGTCTTTCAGCGGCCATTTATGTACAAAGAGCAGGGAAGAAAGCTTTAGTTTTGGAGGAGTCTACATATGGTGGACAAATCATTAATACTGCAGATATTGAGAATTATCCAGGTATCAAGCATATTTCTGGTTTTGATTTTGCGACAGATTTATTTAACCAAGCAAAAGATTTAGGTACAACTTTTGCATTTGAAGGTGTAGTAAAGATTGAAAATCGTGAGGATGAAAAGGTTGTCTATACTGCCAAGAATGAATATCATGCAAAGGCTATTATTATTGCGACTGGCATGAAACGTAGAGAACTCGGAATTGACCGTGAAAAGGAACTGACGGGGAAGGGCGTATCTTATTGTGCAATTTGTGATGGAATGTTCTTTAGAGGAAAAGATGTAGCTGTAACTGGAGGTGGAAATGTTGCAGTTGAAGATGTGGAATACTTAACACGTTACTGCAATCGTGTATATATTATTCATCGTCGTGATGAATTCCGTGCAGATGAAGCTGAGGTTGTAAAACTTAACGGTAAAGAAAACCTTGTAAAGGTAATGAATAGTACGGTTACAAAACTGAACGGAGACGACCGTCTACAATCCATTGAAGTGACGGATAAAAATACTGGTGAAGTAAAGACACTAAATGTGGATGCACTATTTGTCGCAATTGGACAAATTCCTATGAATCAGATTTTCTCTGAAATTGTTGAATTGGATGAATATGGATTCATTAAGGCTGATGAAGAATGTCGTACATCTGTTAAAGGTATTTACGCTGCAGGAGATTGCCGTGTAAAGAGTGTTCGTCAGTTAACGACGGCTGCCAGTGATGGCGCTATCGCTGGTTTGAATGCATGTAATAATATATAAAGAATATTACAAGATATATTCCTCTGTTAGTATTGATAAGTGGTATAATAGTACTAACAAGAGGTAGGTATAATGAATCAGATAAAATGTATATTTTTTGATTTAGGCTGGACCCTTCTAGAACCATGCAGCGGTGATTGGAATTTGAATCAAAAATTCTATGAACTATTTCCTCGAGAGAAAATTTCGAGACTCGACCAAAATGTATGGCAACATGCATACAACACAGCGTATTTACCATTTATTGAAAATCCGACAATGAGAAGTGAGCAGGAACAGATTGAAAGATTAACTCGTTTCTATCTAACACTATTTGATCAAGCAAAGTTAGGTGGAACGTTCCAACATGCAGTAACTTTGGCAGTTGATGCAGTAGAAAATCTTGCAACAATGAATTTGATACCAAGTTCCTTGGAAACACTGAAAACATTAAAGGATGCAGGTTATCGTATTGGAATTATTTCTGATACATGGCCATATATTGAAAGACGTATCCATGCATTCAAATTAGATGAATATATTGACCAATATACGTTTAGTTATGAATTGGGTGTTTTAAAACCGGATGTACATATGTTTCAAGATGCATTAGAAAAAGCAGGATTTAAACCTGAGGAGTGTATTTTTGTTGATGATCAGTTAAGGAATCTTAAAGCTGCAGAATCTATGGGAATCCATCCGGTACAAATCGTTTATCATGAGGGTGTTGAAACTGGAGAATATCCAACGATTTATAAGCCAAGTGATATTCTGAATTTACTAAAACAATATCAATAAGCATATTCAAGGCTTTAAATTCCATTATGTATTATCATTGAAATATAGAACTGGGAGATATGAAAAATGTTAAATGTCGGAGTAAAAGCACCAGATTTTAAATTACCAGATCAAAATGGTGTAGAGCATACACTTTCTGAGTATAAAGGTAAAAAGGTAATTCTCTATTTTTATCCAAAGGATAATACATCCGGTTGTACAGCAGAAGCTTGTAACTTCCGTGATCGTCTTCCTCAGATTCAAGAAAAGGGTGCAGTCGTATTAGGTATTTCTAAGGATAGTGTAAAGTCACACAAGAAGTTTGAAAGTAACTATGATTTACCATTTACGTTGTTATCTGATGAAAGTACAGAGACTATTCAGGCATATGATGTTTGGGTAGAAAAGTCGATGTATGGTCGCAAATATATGGGAATTGAACGTTCTACATACTTAATTGATGAACAGGGTATTATCATCAAAACTTTCCAAAAAGTTAAGGCTACAAGCCATGTAGAAGATGTTGTTAAACAATTATAAAATTTTTAAACTGCCGATGGGCAGTTTTTTAATATTTCATTAGCAAAAAAATAAGAAGTAAGATACTATATGATTAGGGTATTTGTTAAAAAATACACACGGAGGGAAAAATGAAGAATTACGTGAAGTTAGGACTCAGTTCTTTGATGGCTATTTCACTTGTTGCATGTTCACCAGGCAACAAAGAAGATAGTGCAAAGAAAAAAGAAAATGTAAAGGTAACTTACAAGGAAGGTACATATACAGGTACTGGCACAGGTTATAATGGGCCTATCAACTTATCAGTTACATTTACAAAGGATGGTATTTCCGAAATTGATTATAGTGATAATAAAGAAACAAATCATATCGGAACACCAGCATTTGATTATTTAGTAGCAGATGCGAAGGAAGCAAATGGTGCTGGCATTGATGTTGTTTCGGGTGCTACATTTACTTCAATCGGCTTCAAGAATGCGTTAATTGATGCAGCAAAACAAGCAGAAGCTAATGATTTAGATGGTTTTAAGAAGAATACAGTAGAACATAAAGCTGGTGAAGCAATCGAAAAGACAACTGATGTTGTTGTAGTAGGTGCTGGTGGTGCTGGTATGGCTACAGCAGTTCAGTCTGCACAGAATGGTAACTCAGTAGTTGTATTAGAAGTTAACTCTGAGATTGGTGGTAATACAGTAGCTTCTGGTGGACAGTTCCAGTCTGCACAGCCTTACTTAGTTTGGGATCCAGCTGATCCAGATGCGACAACAGGTGTTTACAAGGGTGTTACATACAATAAAGTACATAACGCTACTGGTAACATCAAGGTATTAAAGGAAATCCTTAACTGGAATGAAAATGAATTCGATAGTAAGTACTTTGATAAAACACCATTTGTAGCAGGTGATATTGAAACATTGTCACATGCTGGTGTACATGCAGAATACTTAAGCACACTAAAAGAATTGAAGAGTGAGATTCAGGCTTACTTGAACTGGGCACAGCCACAGTTAGATGCAGGTAAGGCTGAAGGTGAAATCACATTATTCTCAACTCCAAATCTACATATCTTCCAGACATACTATGGTGGATTAAGACCAAATGCTGAAAAGACTTCATGGATCTATGGTTCATATGATCTTGTTAAGCAGTTTGTTGAAGGCGGACAAGACCTTAAGGGTTGGTTAGAAGATCAGGGCGCAATCTTTGATAACTCTATTCAGCCAATTATTGTAGGTGCTTTATGGAACCGTGAAAATGACTTCAAGGGAAGTGATCTTAATGGTGATGGAACACCAGATCCAGATGGAAAGAATGTAAAGGGTAAGACAGTTTGGAATACATACTTTGCAACAACTAAGAAGACATTACTTGAAACAGCTGCTAACCATGCAGACAACGAAATCATGTTACGTACAAAGGTGACAGAACTTATCACAGATAAGGATGGAAAAGTAGTTGGTGTTAAGGGTGAGCAGTACGATGGAACTCCAGTTACAATCCATGCTAAGAAGGGTGTAGTACTCGCAACTGGTGGATACGCTGCAGATATCAAGCGCGTTATGGAAACAAATGACTACTGGGCAGATGGAGATATCACAACAAATACACGTACAACAAACCGTTCTTCATTAGTAGGTTCTGGTATTGATATGGCAGAAGCAGTAGGCGCTGCTACAACAGGTATGGGCTTTACACAGATGATGCCTATCTCTTGGGTAGATAATGGAAATCTCGCATTTGGTGGTGGACACTATGCAATCTATATCAACCCTACAACTGGTAAGCGTTTCGTTAACGAAACTGGTGAACGTGACGTATTATCACTTGCTGAATTTGAAAACGGTGTAAGCTTCAATGGTACAAATGGAACAATTATGGATATTGCAAACTCCAACCAATTAGTTCCTGGTCCATATCCTTATGGAACACCAAAGGATGAAGATCTAACACTTTGGGAAAGTGATGTTGAAAATAGACAGTACACAAGAACTGTTGATCAGTTAGGTGAGTTATTCAAGCAATTAGGCTTTGAATGCACACAAGAAGAAGTTATCAATACAATCAAGGAATACGATATGGCATTGATGACAGGTACAGAAAACACATTGAACCCAACAAAGACAGGTTGGACAACATTAATTGGTACAGCTGAAAAGGATGAAAACGGTAAGTATATCGTTGATACTTATAAGCTTGATGGCGTTAAGTTAAAGATTAGAATACTAGCTCCATCTACACACCATACAATGGGTGGTGTAACAGTTGATGCACAGCGTCACGTATTAGATAAAGATGGCAAGATCATCAAGGGTCTATACGCTGCTGGTGAAGTAACTGGTGGTATCCATGGTGGTAACCGTTTAGGTGGTAATGCGATTGTCGAAATCTTCGTTTCAGGTCGTACAGCTGCTGATACTATCGTTGCGGACAACAAGTAAAACATGCTTAGAAAGAGGTTTGAGAGACCTCTTTCTTTTTATTTCTCTATTCATGGTATAATCGCTAAGAAGGGGTATTATTATGCGTAAGATATTTACATTTCTTTCGGTAGTATTTATAGCTATAGCAGTATATATTGCCTATGGGACATTTCAATCTGCACAACAGTTTGAAAGGGACTCTATTCAACGTGCTAATCAAGCAAATGCATTATCACAACAGATTGCAGATGCACAAGCATTACAACAAGAAACATCTTCAGAAGAGTATGCAAAACTTGAAACGATGTTTAATGCTGGAAATGCAGTAGCACAAGCACAGACACAGGCTTTGCAAGATCAAACAGATACTGTAAGTTCAGAATTACAGACATCGATGCAGACATATATTGTTGCTGGTGATAATACGAATTTCTTGTCTATATGGTATCCGATAGATGGTGCATATACATGGTCATTTGCACCAACGTTTATATTCTCGGGTTCAAGTCAAAAAGTGATTTGGATTTTAAGCGATGGAGTGAACATGCTTGCATGGGTACAGGGCTATTATGATGTTAGTACAAATCATTTCTCGAATCTTGTTCTAAATTACAGTCAATATGGAAATCCAAATGGTAGGGAACTGAAAGGAAGTTCTGTGGAGGCTTGGTATTAATATGAAAAGACTAGCTAGTTTTGTTATATGTTTGTTATGTGCACTTATCATGGTAGTTACTCTTTTTCTGAGTTGGCAGTGGGGTAATCGTAAAAATGTTCAATGGCTATCTCAATTAGATGAGATAGAAGGATTGAAGAATCAATTGGCACAAATACCGTCAGGATATGTAAATGGTTTTGGGGAAAGCGATACAATTTACACTTCCTCTAAACGATTGTCCTCAGATACTGCAATGATGGATCAACTTTGGACAACTGCCTTTGTTTGGAATTCACCAGAAGAATATGCAACGCAAAGATCAAGTATAATTTCCACATACAACTTAAAAACAGATACACAGTTTTTTGTGGAGGGAATGAAAGATCCAGCAAGTATTACAGATGGATCAAATCCTACTTTTGAAATCCTATCAGATATGAAGTATCTTAAGCAGGATGTACAACTTGTAACAATAAAAGATGATGTATATCGCTACTTTGTGCGAATTAGTTATTATACTGCAAATCATCGTTCTGAAACGCCATATCGTTTCTGCTATATCTTCTGCGATATTGACGCAAATCAACAAATCACCAACTTGGAATATTATTCTTCAAAGGGTTGGGAATAAGCAAAATGAATCTATCCTATAGGGATGGATTTTTTTCAAGATATTATGATGTAAGGAATTTTACAAATTGTGAAAGTAAAGTATACTCGTTTTCATGGTAGTTTGTAATTTTGATAGGGTGGATTTAATTGGCATGATAATTACAAAAATATTTTTGATGAAAAATTATTACATTTTTAAAAAGTCCTTTATAGATGCGGACTTTTTAAAATGAAAGTTTTTAGGCATATTTTTTGATGTGATTTTCATAATAATGATGCTTGTATTTCATCTGGTGAGAGGGTATTATTCTTGTATACGAAATAATAGTTGGAAATGCAACTATTTTTATATGGAGGAGTAAAATGAACGTAATTAAGCGTAGTGGTGAAGAACTCGCATTCGATGTATCGAAGATTGAAAATGCGATTACAAAGGCAAATAACGCGACAGATTTGTCACACCGTACAACAGCGGAAGTAATCCATGATATTACAGAACGTGTTTCTAACAAGTGCAAATCTCTAAAGAGATCTGTATCTGTTGAAGAAATTCAAGATATGGTTGAAAACGAATTAATGAAGGCTCAAGTTTTCCAAGTGGCACATAACTATATTACATATCGTTATGAACGTGCTTTAGTTCGTAAGGCAAATACTACAGACCAAAAGATTCTTTCTTTATTAGAAAGAAACAATGAAGAAGCAAAACAAGAAAACTCCAATAAAAATCCAACTGTAAATAGTACACAACGTGACTACATGGCGGGTGAAGTTTCTAAAGATATTACAAAGCGTTTTTTATTACCTCAAGATATCTATGAAGCACATGAAAAAGGTATTATTCATTTCCATGACTCAGATTACTTTGCACAACCGATGTATAACTGTTGTTTAGTCAATCTAGAGGACATGTTACAGAATGGAACAGTTATTTCAGGTACAGCAATTGAAAAACCTCATAGTTTTGCGACTGCTTGTAATATTGCGACGCAAATTATTGCGCAAGTAGCTTCAAACCAATATGGTGGACAGACAATTACACTATCTCATCTTGCGCCATTTGTTGAAATATCACGTCAAAAGCATCGTCGTAATGTAGCGGAAGAATTAGCTGTAGCAGGTATTGAAGTTGATAATGACAAGGTTAATGCACTTGCGGAATTGCGTGTACGCAAAGAAATTACAACGGGTGTACAGACAATTCAGTATCAAATCATTACACTGATGACTACAAATGGACAGGCACCTTTCGTAACAGTGTTTATGTATCTAGATGAAGTGGAAGCTGGTCAGACAAGAGATGACCTTGCGCTTATCATCGAAGAGATGCTCAAGCAAAGAATGACAGGTGTTAAGAACGAAAAAGGCATCTATATTACACCAGCATTCCCTAAACTTATCTATGCATTAGATGAAGATAATGTATATGAAGATAGTAAGTATTACTACTTGACGAAACTTGCGGCTGAATGTACTGCGAAGAGAATGGTACCTGACTATATCTCTGCTAAAGTAATGAAGAACCTTAAGAACGGTGATGTATATCCATGTATGGGATGTCGTTCCTTCTTAACAGTAGATCGTTTTACAGATAAAGATTTAGGAAATATTGCAGAAGCAGAGAACTATGATCGTAACCACCATAAATACTATGGAAGATTTAATCAGGGTGTTGTAACAATTAACTTAGTTGACGTGGCATGTTCTTCAAAGGGTAATGAAGAAGAATTCTGGAAAATCTTTGATGAAAGATTAAATCTCTGCTATAGAGCATTGATGATTCGTCATAAGAGATTGCTTGGAACACCATCTGATGTAGCACCTATCTTATGGCAATATGGTGCGATTGCTCGTTTGAAGAAGGGTGAGGTTATTGATAAACTATTGTTTAATGGATATAGCACAATTTCATTAGGCTATGGTGGCCTATATGAGTGTGTACACTACATGACTGGTACATCTCATACAACAGAGAAGGGCAAAGAGTTTGGTATGCGTGTAATGCAGCACTTGAATGATGCTTGCAACAAATGGAAGTCTGAAACAAATATTGACTTCTCCGTATATGGAACACCGATGGAATCTACAACATACAAGTTTGCAAAGTGTCTACAAGAGCGTTTTGGAATAATTAAGGGTGTTACAGACCGCGCGTATATTACAAATAGTTATCATGTACACGTTGCTGAAGATATCAATGCATTTGATAAGCTAACGTTAGAATCTGACTTCCAACAGTTATCTCCAGGTGGCGCAATCAGCTATGTAGAAGTTCCGAATATGCAAAATAACATTCCTGCAGTACTTGCACTTATGAAGCATATCTACAATACTATTACATACGCTGAATTGAATACAAAGAGTGACTATTGCCAAGTATGTGGATATGATGGCGAAATTAGTATCATCGAAGATGAGCACCATAAGTTAATTTGGAAGTGTCCATGTTGCGGTAATACAGATCAAACAAAGATGAACGTAGCACGTCGTACTTGTGGTTATATTGGAACACAATTCTGGAACCAAGGAAGAACACAAGAAATCAAAGAGCGCGTACTACACCTATAAGAAATGAGAGGATGTGCATTGCATATCCTTTTTTGTGTGATGAAAATGTCATAAACCTAATGTAAATTACAACAGAAATATAGTTGATATTATTAATAGTTTCTTAAATTGTTAATGTAAACATATAGGGTTATCATAATGGAAAGATGTAAATGGCTATATTGTATGCTTAGATTTAATGAGTAGAAAACTCTATGAAAAGTATCGGTATAGCCATATATATTGGAAACTCAAAGGGATGTAGGTTAGTATAACAAGTTACACATAAAAGTGGATAGAATCTATTCGTTGGTTGTCGTAATACTCTTTGGGAGAATGACGATTATGGGAGATGGGAAAATGGAGAGAAAGAAGTTTTTTCGGTATGTATTATCAGTAGTAATGATGTTTACTTTGTTATTTCAAGGTATCATGTGGCGTGTTTCTGCGGCTGGTCCTGCTAGACAAGTTCCATCTACAGTCACTTCATTTGAGATACAGAATAGTTCTGGCCAAACTGTGAATAGCGTATGGTATACAGAGCGCTTCTTAATGAAGTTGGATTGGGATGCTAGTGGAACACAATTACAGGCTGGTGATTATTTTGATATTGATTTACCGCAAACAATGAAGTTTCCATCAGATACAACAACTTATGATTTCAATGTTATGAGCGATGATGGAACAGCAGTAATCGCAACGGCACATATTACACCTGGTCCGGGGGATGTAGGTGGTAAAGTTCGTCTAACATTTACAAACTGGGTAACAGGTAGAACAGATGTTAGGGGAAATATAAAGATTGCATCGAAGTTTTTGTATACATCTTTATTGGTCAATCAGAATAATACATTTTCAGTTTCTGTAAATGGTCAAGTTGTAAATAAAATTATTAGATTAGATGGCCCAACACCTTTAGATAATGACGAGGTTCTTAAGAAGAGCGGTGAGGGAGTACCGGGTACTACAGATCAAGCTTTATGGAAAGTACGTATCAATTACAAGAAAGCAACTTTGACAAATGTTGTGATTACGGACCATTTAACAGGTGGTAATGGTACAGAGACGTATATTCCTGGTAGCTTTGAATTATATAGTGTAGATTACTCAACTCTTGGAGAAGCAAGTAATCCTGTTGCGGTAAGTTTAGCTGGAAAAATTACATTTGGTGCAGATAACAGAAGCTTTACAATCAATCTCGGTACAATAAATGCTACACAATATCGTCTAATATATAAGACAACATATACACCAGATACTAGATTAACAAATCATGTAGATCTTACATCGACTGAGCAAAATGGTGGAGATAGTGGGTATTATCAAACACTTAGTTCAAGTGGTACAGCAACAGGAAACTTGGCTAATAAAATCAAGCTGATTAAAGTGGATGCGGAAGATAATGCGACTCGTTTAGCGAATGCGGTATTTACTGTAACTAGACCAGATGGCACTACATTTGAACTAACTACAGGTGCGGATGGTACAGTTACTTCAGCTGCACTCCCTGTTGGAACATATAAAGTGAAAGAAAGAGTGGCCCCCCAAGGATATGAATTGAATGAGGATGAATATACGTTACAGGTAACTGCTACAGATGGTGCGATACAGACTATAAAAGATAATCCTATCAAGATTGATGTTGCAACAAAGAAGAAATGGATAGGACCAGAAGGTACTTCAGTAACGATTCATCTATATGCTGATAATGTAGATACGGGGAAAACAGTTGTATTGAATGCAGCGAATAACTGGTCGGATACATTTGTTGACTTGAGAAAATATCAACCAGGAACAACTACTGAAATTAACTACACGGTTCTAGAAGATGCTGTTTTAAATTACGATTCTGTAGTGACTGGAAGTATGGTAGGTGGTTATACAATCACAAATACAAATACTGAAATAAGATCGATTGATGTAGAGAAAAAGTGGGTTGGGCAACCGGCAACATCTATTACAGTTAAACTTCTTGCAGATGGTTCTATCAAAGATACAATCACAATCACATCTGCTGATAACTGGAGACATACATTTGCAAATCTACCAAAATATGATGCAAACGATGGACACGAAATTATCTATACAATTGATGAAGATAGAATTGCTGGATATACGACAAGTATAACTGGCGATGTACAAACAGGCTTCACAATTACAAACTTTAAGGAGACACCAAAGACAGCGGATTACTTTAATCCAATGATGTATACAACTCTTATGGTAATTTCTCTTTCAATCATGATTATGGTAATGGCTAAAAAGAAAACAGCAACAAGTTAAGAAAAAATTGGAAACTTAAAAACGCTATTAAATACGTACGATATAGGTTGATAAATACAATTCTATAAAGTATTTGAAAGAAAATTTTAGCAAATGAAAATTATTTTGTTTGACAGATAACAATATATGCATTAAAGTAGTTCACATACAAAAGCAATGAAGAGAAAAGTAGTTACTTTAACACTTCTTAGAGAGTTCGGTTAGGTGAAAGCGAACAAGTTAATGAGTAATGAAAATGGTCTTGGAGCTGTTGTGTCGATAAGTAGGCATGACCGGGCATTCCCGTTATAGGATTAGAGTATGTTGGTACTCGATGAGGTTGTTTCAGTGATGAAACAATAAAACAAGGTGGTAACACGTGATGATATATCCCGTCCTTGCAGTATACGAATGTATATTGTGATGACGGGATTTTTTGTATAGTACTTTACGCCAACACGATAAAGGTACAGGGAGGAAAAGATGAGTAAATTTATTAAAAAGTTTGCAGTAATTGCAACAACAATTTCCTTGCTTGCAGGATGCAGTGCAGGAAAGTCCAGCTCTACAGCTGAAACAACAACTGAGAAGAAAGTATTACGCTTCGGACAAGCCAATGCAGGAACAGGCTTAGACATGCAGATTAGTACATCTTCTGGTGCTGCTTCGATTGCAGATGAAGTAACTGAGTCACTCTTACGTTTCGATGATAACAATGAAGAAGAACCAGTATTGATTGAAGATTTCCCAAAGGTTTCTGAAGATGGAAAAGTATATTCCTTTACATTAAAGAAGGGTGTTTACTTCACAGATGGTACAGAACTACATTCATCAGATGTTAAGTATACCTTTGAACGTATGTTTACACCTGCTACAGGAGCCAAGTCAACAACATACTTCTCAATGATTGCAGGTGCGAAAGACATGCTTGCAGGAAATGCTACAGAGCTTTCTGGATTTGAAATCGTTGATGATTATCACTTCAACATCACACTAGATTATGCATTCGCTCCTTTTGTTAAGAACTTAGGAACTTCATATGCAAATATTTTCCCAGAGAAAGCAACAAAGGAAGCAGGTGCTGCTTGGGGTACAGGTACAAACCTCATTGGTACAGGCCCATACAAGATTCAATCAAACGATGATACAACAGAAGTAGTACTCGTTAAGAATGAAAAGTATCACGGTGGTGATGTAAATCTTGATGAACTACATTTCCTTTACTATGATGATGCACAGACAAAGTTAATTGCTTATGAAAATGGTGATATTGATTTAGCAGATTTACCTGCAAGTTTATTAGAACAATATCAATCTTCTCATAGTGATGAAATTCATACATATCATCCATTAGGAACATCATTCATCTCACTAAATCTCAAGAGTGAATATATCTCTGATGTAAATGTACGTAAGGCAATCTCCCTCGCTATCAACCGTGAAGAATTAGTTAAGACAATTCTTGCGGGTGCTGGTATTCCTGCAACATCATTCTTGAACAACCAGATCCCTGGTCATGATGATTCAAGAAAGGTATTAGAATACAATCCTGAAGCTGCTAAGAAGTTATTAGCTGAAGCAGGTTACAGCAATGGAATCTCACTGACAGCTGAAATTCGTGAAGCAGATAAGACAGTATTTGATGCATTACAAGGTTATTTAGCTGAAGTTGGTATCCAGTTAACATTGAATATTGTTGATAACGCTACATGGAACTCTGATCGTGCTGCAGGTAACCTTGCATTAACAGGCATGACTTGGAATGCGTTATATCCAGATGGTGACTTCCAAATGTATAACTACTTCTACTCAAAGAACTCTGTAAATCGTGGTGTGTTCTATGATAACCCAGCGTATGATGCAGCGTTAGATAAGGGTAGAGCTTCTACAGACGAAAAAGAACGTGCAGAATTATATAAAGAAGCAGATAAGATTCTTACATTCGACGACTATGCATGCATACCTCTATACTATCCACAGAGCCAATTCATTGCGAAGTCATACGTTAAGAACTTTACAGTAGGTAACTTAATCTACCACTTCTGGAATGCAGATATTGATGCACAAGCAGCAGCAAAAGAACAAAAGTAAAAAACATTAGGATAGCAGTCTGTGTGTGATGATTCCATACACACAGACTGTATTTCTGTTATTGATGAAAGGATATAGGCATGGGTAAATATATTTTAAAAAGAGCACTGTTGGCAATAATGATTATCTTTGCGATTTCCTTACTTACATTTATCGTTTTAAATGTAATTCCAGGAGACGTCGTAGCCGCAATGCTTGGTGAATTTGCAAGTAAAGACGCAATTGAAACTGCTAGACACCAACTAGGTCTTGATGTGCCTTTGCCACTCCAATATTTGCGTTGGCTACAAGGCCTACTTACAGGAAATTTAGGCACTAGTTACTTCCAACGTAAAGCAGTATTAACTTTAATTTTACAAGCATTTAAATATACATTTGTGATGGCGATTGCGGCATACATTATCGCAATCGTAATCGGATTATTATTTGGCGTATTAGCAGCGGTATACCACAATCGTATTATTGATCGTATTCTTATGTCGCTTTCTGTCTTTGGTATCTCAGCGCCATCGTTTTGGATTGCGATTATCTTACAGATTTTTGTTGGTTTGAAACTTGGCTGGTTTCCAGTATCAGGTGTGAAATCTGCAATATGGTGGGTGTTACCGTCATTTTCGCTAGGCATTCGATCTGCCGCATCGATCGCACGTGTTACACGTACGTCGATGTTAGAAGTAATGAAACAGGATTATATCCGTACAGCATTTGCGAAGGGTATTAGTTATCCAAGAATCATCTTCTTCCATGCATTCCGTAATGCACTAATTCCAATTATGACGATTCTTGGAAACGACTTTGGTGTGTTACTAACAGGATCGATGATTACCGAGAATGTATTTAATATTCCAGGTATCGGTAAGTTATTGATTGATGCAATCAATCGTCGTGATATTCCGCTTGTACAAGGCGGTGTCATCTATGTGGCAGCGATATGTGTACTTGTATATTTTGCGGTAGATATATTATATGCAGTTGTTAATCCAAACATACGTTTAACAAAGGAGGTTAACTAATGAAGAAAAATAATTTCTATAGTGAATCCTTCCAACGTTTTTGTAAAAATAAAGTCGCAGTTGTATCAGCACTCATTCTAATCAGTTTGATTATTATTTGTTTTATCGCTCCACTGATTACTAGTTATGACCCTGAAAAGCAAGCATTGTCAGAGCGACTATTATCACCTAGTTTAAAGCACTGGTGGGGTACAGACCAGTATGGTAGAGATATCTTTACACGTTGTGTGTATGGTTGTCGTGTATCACTATCAGTAGGTATTATTTCGCAATTAATTGCGACAATTATCGGATACTTTATGGGTGTTACAGCAGGCTATGTCGGTGGTAAAACAGATGATGCAATTTCATTTGTAATGCAGGTATTTTCTTCGTTTCCATTTTTGTTATTTGCGATGGCATTAATGTACGCATTAGGACCAGGTATTACAAATCTATATATCTCACTGGGTTTATTGAGTTGGGCAAGTACTGCCAAATTAATTCGTGGGCAAGTAATGCAGCTAAAGGGCCAAGAATACATTCAAGCATGTAAGGTAGATGGTGGTTCTACATTACGTATTATCCTAAAGCATTTATTCCCAAACTGTATTCCAATGTTAATTGTTTCGATTACGTTAGGTATTCCTAGCGCAATCTTATCGGAAGCTAGTTTAAGTTATTTAGGTTTAGGCGTACCTTCACCAAAGCCAAGCTGGGGATCGATGATTGCGGAATCACAGGATTTTATTCGTAGTAATACGTATTACAGTTTATTCCCAGGTTTATGCATTATCGTTACAGTAATGGCCTTTAACATGATGGGTGATGGACTACGTGATGCCTTAGATCCTAAATTACGTATTTCAAGAGGTGAACTATGAGCCAAAATACAGTATTAGAGATTAAAGACTTAGAAGTAGAACTCTTGTCAGAAAAGGGGCCACTTCCAGTCATAGATAAAGTAAATTTATCTATCAAAGAGGGCGAAATTGTAGGTATTGTAGGTGAAAGTGGTTGCGGTAAATCCATGCTGGCATCTGCGATTATGAATCTTTTGAATTCACCCGCAAAAATCGCAGCTGGTACGATATTCTATGCAGGCCAAGATATGACAACACTCAGTCCACGAGAGTTTCAAAGAATACGTGGAAAAGATATTTCTATGATTTTCCAAGAGCCAATGACTTCATTAAATCCGTTGATGAAAGTTGGTAAGCAAATTGAAGAAGCTATCAAAGCGCATGAGAAAGTTTCAAATACTGAACTTAAAGAACGTGCCATCGCTGCGATTCGTGATGTAGGGATTCCGCAACCGGAAAAGGTTTATCATGATATTCCATCCAGATTATCTGGTGGTATGAGACAGCGTATTATGATTGCGATGGCACTTGTTTGTCATCCAAAGCTACTTATCTGTGATGAGCCTACTACAGCTTTGGACGTAACGATTCAAGCACAGATTCTTCGCTTAATAAAGAAGCTACGTGATGAAACAAATACTGCAGTCATTTTTATCTCCCATGATATGGGAGTGATCTATCAGATGGTTGACCGTGTTATTGTCATGTATGCAGGTCAATTTGTGGAAAGTGCTCCATGTAAGAAGTTGTTTGAAAAGCCATTACATCCTTACACGATTGGTTTACAGAATGCAATTCCACAAATTAATAAACAACAATCTTCTCTACAAGATATCCCCGGTTCAGTACCGATGTTGGATAACTTGCCAGAAGGATGTTTGTTCGCACCTAGATGTCCATTTGCGAAGGGCGAATGTTTTACGAAGAAAGTTAGCCTCAAGCACTATGATGATCATGACGTTCGTTGCTTGTTGGTAGATGAAGGAGGATGGCACAATGAGTGAAATCATTCTTGAAGTTCAAAATCTAAAGAAATACTACCAACAAGGTACACTATTTCAAAAGAAGGAAAGTGTAAAAGCAGTTGATGATGTAAGTTTTGTACTACATTGTAAAGAGACACTTGCGATTGTTGGGGAAAGTGGATGTGGTAAATCAACAACAGTAAAATCATTAATTCGTTTGACGGAACCAACTTCAGGGAAGGTTATCCTACATGGAGAAGATTTTACAAGTTTAAAAGGAAAAGAGTTACGCGAAGCGAGAAAGAAGTTAAAGATTATTTTCCAAGATCCATATTCTTCTTTAAATCCACGTATGACGGTACGAGATATCATTGCGGAGCCAATTGATATTGAAAAAACTTGGAAAACACGTAGTGAGCGAGAAGAAATGGTATTAGAAACCATGAAACTTGTTGGACTAGATCCAACGTGGATCAATCGTTATCCACATGAATTCTCTGGTGGTCAAAGACAACGGATTGGAATTGCACGTGCAATTATTTTAAAACCAGATATTGTTATCTGTGATGAACCAGTATCTGCGTTGGATGTTTCTATCCAAGCAAAAATTATTAATCTATTAAAACAACTACAAGAAGAATTGAACATTTCTTATATCTTTATTTCACACGATCTAGGTGTTGTAAAACATATCGCAGATCGTATTCTAGTAATGTATTTAGGACATGTTGTTGAAGAGGGGAGTTGTGCGGATATCTTCAATCATCCATCACATCCTTATACACGAACATTATTAAATGCGATTCCTACAATTGGTGTAGAGATGAGTGAAAATACACTGATTGAAGGTGATCTTCCATCACCATCTAATCCACCAAAAGGTTGTGTATTCCACACCAGATGTCCTTTTGCGAAAGAGGAATGTGCACTCAAACAACCAGAAGTTAAAGACCTAGGAAATGGTCATCAATATGCATGCATACTAAATGCAGAAAATGAAAGTGAGTAAACTTATGGAATTTAATCGTGAACAAATTGAAAAGAACTTCCGCGAGCGTATCAAAGGATTGTCATCCGTATTTGGACCTAGCGGTTTTGAAGAAGAAGTCGCAGAACTTATCAAGCAAAACTTAGCTGATTCAGACTTCACACATTCTACAGATGTGCTTGGTAATTTAATTTATCATCGTAAAGGAACTGGTGATAAGAAGATTTTGATTGCGGCACATATGGATGAAATTGGTTTGATTATTCGTCATATCGACAGTAAAGGATTTATTTGGGTAGATACACTTGGAGGTTTCGCGCCTCAACAGTTCTTTGGCAAGCGCGTCATCATTAAGACAGATGAAGGTAAGCATATCAATGGTATTATTAATTCACTTCATCCTGGAAGACCAGACCGTTGTACAACAATGCCTTCTTCCGTACATGAATTCTTTATTGAAGTGGGTTGTGAATCTCGCCAAGAGGTATTAGACCTTGGTATCGAAGAGGGAAATGCAGTTTCGATCGACTATCCAGTAATTGAACTTGGTAAGCATAAATTAGGTGGTAAGGCACTGGATGATCGTGCACTCGTGTTTATCTTGGAAGAAGTTGTACGCTTACTACAAGGTAGAGAAGACATTCCTGATTTCTATGCTGTATTTACAACCCAAGAAGAAGTAGGTGCTCGTGGTGCTATTGTGGCTGCGACAAACATTAAACCTGATATTGCGATTGCTTTAGATATGAGTCTTGCGACAGATATTCCAGGTGTTCCAGAATCGGAATACATCAACGTATTAGGTAAGGGAACATCCATCAAGGTGATGGATAAACTTTCTACTTGTATTGGTGGCTTGATTGCACATCCACAGCTTGTGCGTGATTTAAAGAAGGTTGCAAAGGATAATCAGATTCCATACGGAATTGAAGCGTATGCGGCTGGTGCGACCGATGCGAGCTTTATGCAGACATTAAATGGTGGTATTATCGCTGGTGGTGTCCAGATTCCAATGCGTTATGTACATAGCTATGAAGTCGTCGATGTACGAGATGTTGTTGATACAGTTGAATTATTATATCGATACATCCTTACACAGGCATAGGGAGGTAATTTACCTCCTTTTTTGATGATAACGATAGGAGATTTACATTGTCTACGATATAATAAGCGATGTGAAAGAGGACGATTATGAAATGGTTAAAAGACTGTTTAAATAAGAGGTTTTTCAAGATTCCAGTGTATGGATATATCGCTGGAATAGGCATGTTTATTTTGCAGAGATATATGTATCTTTGGGCAAATGATATTAGTCTTGCGCTTGGAATTAGCTGGCATACAACTAAGATTGCATGGTTGGATGATTTGATTCCACTATTTCTTCCTTTCATTACTGTTTATATCTTGTCGTATTTTTTCTGGATTTATGGTCCAATGGCTGTAGCGAAAGATGGAACAAAGGACCATTTCAAAGATTTCTTGATTGGAATGTTTGTCGCCTATTTAATTGGCGCGATTGTATTTACAGTCTATCCTACACGTATGGATCGTGTTGCAGAGAACCTTCTTAATGATAATCCTGGTGTGCTAAATCAAGCACTGCAGTGGATTTACAATATGGATGGTGGCCGCTATGGTACAAACTTAGCACCAAGTTACCATTGTTTGATTAGCACTTGTTGTTATATGGGAGTCGCAAAATGCCCTGAGTACGCAAAGTCCTATCGAATCTTCTCCGCAGTATTCTGTGTTTTGATTTTCGCAAGTACGGTATTATGTAAACAACATTATTTCATCGATATTCCTGCAGGGATTATTATTGCGTATATCTCAATGAGACTAGCATTAAAACATCACTGGGGAAAAGTTTTAACATTTTAAAGTAAAGAGGTAGTCATGAGTATATTGAACGTTGAACATTTATCACATAGCTTTGGAGATCGTGTCATCTTTGATGATGTGTCTTTTCGTCTTTTGAAAGGTGAACATATTGGTTTAATTGGCGCAAATGGTGAAGGTAAGTCAACGTTTATGAAAATTGTGACTGGTCAACTCATTCCGGAAGAAGGCAAAGTGGAATGGGCAAAACATGTCATCACTGGATATATGGATCAGACAGCTATCTTAACAAAAGGTAGCACAATACGTATGGTCTTACAGACAGCCTTCGATGAACTTTTTGAAATGGAAAGTCGCATGAACCAACTTTATATGGATATGGCAGATGAGTCCATCAGTGAAGCACAGATGGATGAGATGATGAGTGAAGCGGGTTCATTAGCGGATGTACTAAATGCACATGACTTCTATATGATTGATGCGAAGATTGATGAAGTATCACGTGCATTGGGCCTATATGATTTAGGTTTGGATAGAGATGTTGTGGATTTATCAGGCGGACAACGTACAAAGGTCTTACTAGCCAAACTCTTACTCCAAAAGCCAGATATTTTACTCTTAGATGAACCTACAAACTATCTCGATGTAGAACATATCACATGGTTACAGAAGTACTTACAAGAATATGAGAATGCGTTTATTTTAATTTCACATGATATTCCATTCTTGAATAGTGTCGTCAATATTATCTATCACATGGATAATAGTGCACTTACAAGATATGTAGGTGATTATGATAAGTTTATGGAAGTCTACGAAGTTCGCAAGGCACAAAAAGAAGCTGCCTATAATCGCCAACAAAAAGAAATTGCAGAGTTAAAGGACTTTGTGGCTAGAAATAAAGCACGAGTCTCTACACGTAATATGGCGATGTCACGACAGAAGAAACTGGATAAGATGGAGATGATTGAAAAGACTATCGAAAAACCAAAGCCAGAATTCTCATTCCGTACAGCACGTACACCAGGTCGCATCATCTTTGAGACAAAACAACTCGTAATTGGTTATGATACACCACTTTCCAAGCCACTTGATTTTCTTGTGGAAAGAAAAGAGAAGGTGATCCTCAGTGGTGCCAATGGTATTGGTAAGACAACACTTTTAAAGAGTCTACTTGGTATTATTCCACCATTATCTGGTGAGATTGAAAAAGACCAATACCTAGAGATTGGATACTTTGAACAAGAAGTGTTTGGTGATAATGATAAAACATGCTTGCAGGAAATTTGGGATACATTCCCAGCATGGACACAATATGAGTGCCGTGCGGCACTTGCTAAGTGTGGTTTAACAACAAAGCATATTGAAAGTCGTATTCAAGTACTTTCTGGTGGCGAGCAGGCAAAGGTCAGACTTTGTAAGTTAATGAACCGTGATGCGAATATTCTCGTATTAGACGAACCTACAAACCACTTGGATGCGGATGCGAAGGATTCATTAAAACAAGCATTATTAGATTATCAAGGAACTGTGCTAATGGTATGTCATGAGCCAGATTTCTATGAAGGTTTAGCAACTCGTGTTGTGGATTGTACTGAATGGACAACACGTATTATTTAAGGAGTTCTATGAAAAAATTAACAATAAAAGAATATCTATTACTTGGATCAATGTTGTTTGGAATGTTCTTTGGTGCAGGTAATTTGATTTTCCCAGTATATATGGGACAGTTATCCGGTGCCAACAGTATTCCAGCGATTATTGGTTTCTGTATGACTGGTGTAGGTTTACCACTACTTGGAATCGCCGCAATCGGTATCTCAAAGAGTGAGGGGCTATTTGATGCCTCAAAGAAGGTATCCACAGGGTTTAGTTACTTCTTCACAGTTATCCTATATTTGAGTATTGGTCCATTATTTGCGATTCCAAGAACAGCGACGGTTAGTTTTACAACAGGAATTACACCATTTATTTCATCTGATCAAACACAACTTGGATTATTTATCTATACACTGATTTTCTTTGCGCTAGTGCTACTATTCGCTTTGCGTCCATCGAAGATTATGACTTGGATCGGGAAATATATTAACTCAATCTTCTTAGTATTATTATTCTGCTTATTGGTATTAGCATTTATCAAACCGATTGGAGCTTTTACATCTGTACAACCAGTAAATAGTTATGTATCACAACCATTCTTTACAGGTCTTTTAGAAGGTTACAACACGATGGATGCTTTAGCCTCTCTAGCATTTGCGATCGTACTCATTAACGCAATCAAGGAATTTAAAATCAAGGACGCAAAAGAAATTGCGAAGATTACGCTCAAGAGTGGAATTATAGCAGTCTTATTAATGGCAATCATCTATTTTGGATTAACAATCTTAGGTGCACAATCTGTACTACTGCAAGGTGCTAGTGAAAATGGTGGTGTTGCCTTAGCAATCCTTGCAAAACATTATTACGGCTCAATAGGAAATGTATTGCTTGCAGGAATTATGATTTTCGCATGTTTAAAGACAGCGATAGGTCTTGTGACTTCTTGTGCAGAAACATTTGTTGAGGTATTTCCGAAGTCACTATCCTATCGTGTTTATGCGATTGGCTTTACACTCATTTCATTCCTATTATCAAACTTTGGATTAGATCGTATTCTTAAGTACTCATTACCTGCATTACTATTTCTATATCCAATTACGATTGTATTTATCTTCTTGTTGTTGGTTGGAAGCTTTGTAGGAGAGAATAAGATTATCTATCAATCTACGATTATCGCAACAATTATCGCTGCGTTTATCGATACCTTTTCTAAGCCATCCTATACATTCATGCATAGTACATTTACGGATGGATTAGTAAATCTATATCAGAAATTACCAATGTATGAAATTGGATTTGCATGGGTAATCTTCTCTGTGATTGGATTACTCATTGGTTTCATATTATCAAAGACAATAAAAAAATAGCCTTGCGGCTATTTTTCGTTACATGCATTCTGCTGGTAAGCTTGGACTTCAGAAAAAGAAGGATCTAAAACAACTTTACAAATGATATAATCCTCGGATTTGAAGGTAACGACTGCTTCTGCAGTTTGTCCAATTTTATCATAGAGTCTACCAGCACTCATACATTCTCCAATCACAGTTTGAACGCTGTTTGCGACATATCCGATTTTACCAAAAGGGATATGATTTACCTGAATAGATTCAGTGTCATATTCGTTATTTGTATCTTTCTTGAGATAAAGGATATCTCCTTTTTCAACCATTTCTGTACCATAGCGGTAGAGTGTTCCTGTAACTGTTATATAAACTTCTTTCATGGATAAATCCCTCCTTGTTTATCTATTAGTACTATATAGGAGGGGTTGTACATAAAATATGCCAGATTAGAATTACTTTTAAGAATTTGGTTAAATATAAGAATTATAAATTTAATTTAATGCAATTATACTGATTGAAAGTATCATAAAATTATTGTTTCAATCATATAATACGATTGAACTAAGGAAAGAAAACAATTATTGTATAAGCATAAAGATGTATAAATTATAATTTTGGGTGATAAATATGGATGTTAATATAATACGTACAGATTTCCCTATTTTTTCAAATAACGCTAATTATATATATTTTGATAATGCTGCAACGACTTTTAAGCCTAAATGTGTACTTGAGAGAATAAAAAATTTCTATGAGAATAGTACGTCTAATATACATAGAGGAGAGTATTTAATTGCACGTGAGAATAATGAACTCTTTGATCAAACTAGAACGTCATTAGCTCGATTAATCAATTGTAAAAGTGAAGAGATTATATTCACTTTTAATACAACGCAAGGATTAAATCAGATTGCATATAGTTTTGGAGAAAATCTATTAAAATCTGGTGATGTTATTTTGACTACAAAAATTGAACATGCATCAAGTCTGCTTCCATTTTTTAGACTTGAAAAAAAATATGGTATAAAAATCAAATATATAGATGTTGAAGAAAATGGAAGTATATCTCTAGATAAATTGGAAAAATCTATCAACGAAAGAACGAAAGCAATTGTGATTGCACATGTAACAAATACGCTAGGCGGTGTTAGACCAATAAAAGAAATTTGTAAAGTTGCACATAATCATAATATGCTTGTTGCTATAGATGGTGCTCAGTCTGTTCCACATATGCCGATAGATGTTAGAGATTTAGATTGTGATTTTATGGTTTTTAGTGGGCATAAAATGTGCGGGCCTGATGGGGTAGGTATACTGTTCGGAAAGTATAATCTACTAGAAAAGATGGACCCACTATTAATGGGTGGCGATATGTCATATAGATTTCAAACAGATGGAACATTAATTCTTAAAAGTATTCCATATAGGTTTGAAGCTGGAACACCGAATATTGAAGGAGTGATAGGATTGGGTGCTGCAGTAGATTATCTGATGGAAATTGGTATGAGTAATATATATCGTTATGAACAGAAATTGCGAAAATATCTACTAGATAGATTAGTGAATTTAAAAAATATCAAAGTTTTAAATCAAAATTCGGATACCGGTCCAATTCTATTTAGTGCATATGGTGTTATTGCTTTGGATGCAGCTAGTTTTCTTTCTAGTCGTGGTATAGCGGTTAGAAGTGGTGATCATTGTGCGAAAACTTTAAACGAAGTAATAAAAAAATCATCTACTGTTAGAATTTCTTTATATTTCTATAATACTAAGGATGAGATAGATAAACTTGTTGATGCAATTTCTGATATTTCAGTTGAATCTGCGACAGGGTCTTATTTCTAAATGAAAATTATATTGAGTAATTAAATGTGAGTCTATTCATAGTAATAAATTATTTTGAGGAGGTAATTATTATGTATGATTTGTCTCAAATGACATATATTGAAGCTAAGAAAAAAATTCTTTTATGTGATGCAATAATTGTGCCACTTGGAAGTGTGGAACAACATGGTTATGTACTTCCGCTAAATACAGATAATATAATATGCATGCATATTATAAATGATTTGTGCGAAAGGTTTAATTTAGCGCATTTACCTCTAGTTCCTTTTGGACAGACTTGGAGCTCTTCAAATTTTCCTGGAACAATTTCTATAGCTCCAACCAATATGCAAAATTATATTTGTGATATCGCTCTCTCATTAGAAAAAGCAGGGGCAAAAAAAATAATATTTTATTCTTTTCATAATGGAAATCAAGAAGTAATAAAGCAATGCGCAAGATCATTGTACGAACAATATAATAATATGTATTATCTTAACTCCAATAATATGAAAAGAATATGTGAGAATATTGAAGAAATAACATTTAAACATAATATATGGCATGCAGGTGAAATAGAGGTTTCTTTAATGATGTATTTATCTCCTGATGACATCCGAAATAATAAGCTGAACAATTCTGAGGTGGATAATAATATTGCGGATTTAAAACCAATGAAATGGGATAGATTTAATCCGAATGGATCATTTGGTGATACAACTCTCTCATCAGTTATTAAAGGCAAAAAAATTTATTCAAATTTATTGAGGGAATTGAATGAACAAGTCGAAAAAATAATTAGCGATAATCAAAGAATTAGTGATATTGAATTGTTTGTGTCGGATTTAGATGGAACATTATTGACAAATAACAAAATGGTTACTACATATTCAATAGAAGTTATAAATAGATTAAGAGAAAATAATGTTGCTATATGTATTGCTACAAGTAGAAATATACATATGTCTAAACAGATTATAAAGGCGATTGGGGATAGAGATTTATATCTGATATCTGATAATGGTGCATATGTATATGACTGTATGAAAAATATGCCAATTTATGAGAAAAATATTAATCTAGAGGATGCAGAAAATGTAATTAAATATTTAATAAATAATAAGCATAGATTCGTAGCATATTCTTCATCTGCGATGTATTGTTTCTTGTTAAATGAAGAGATCAAAAAAAAGATAATAAAAGTAAGAAGAATTGAAGAAGAGCAGAAACTAGATAATCTGCTAGTTACAAAAAAAATTAATAGTTTTGATGATATTGATTATCCTGCTAAGCTACTGAAGATAGTTATATATTTAGAACAAAAAAATGATATAAACGATATTTCTACTAATCTAAAAAATGATTGCGTAAGTTTCGAGCAAACTGGCGAAAGATATTGGTCTATTTGCCACAGAGTAGTTTCAAAAGAGAATGCATTAAGATATTTGCAGAAATACCTTTTTATAAATTGCGAAAATACAATTGCATTTGGAGATTTTGATAATGATATTTCTCTATTCAAACGTGCGAAGTATAAAGTTGCAATGTCTAATGCATCAGACTCATTAATTATGCATTCTAACTACATGACAGATACGAATGATTCTGATGGTGTAGCAAAATTTTTGAGTGAAAAAATACTTTAAAGATATGCATACATGAAAATTGATTTCAAGAATTACTGAGTATAATTAGCCCATTAAAGAGAGAACCATATAATTTGAAAAGGAGGATATAATATGGATAAAATTCTCAATTTATTTTTGCGACAGATTCTTGGACAGCCGTTTTTATTAATTCCTATCGTTGTTTTGATTGGCTATTTGGCAATGGGGCAAAAAATCCAAAAAGCAATAATAGGTGCAATTAAAGCTTCGATTGGTGTTCTTGTAATGGGAATGGGATCGGGAGCATTGATTGGTAATTTTAATAAGGTTATTACAGCTGTAACAACAATTACAGGACTCAAAGGAGCTGGACTAAACACTTATCCAACAATGACAGCAGCCTATGAAGTTATGGATAAAATGCTGGGTGATGGTACTGGAGCTTCTTGGGGTATCTATGTACTCTTATTTGCATTCTTGATAAATGTAGTCATGGTAGCACTTAGAAAATATACCCGTATTCGTGCTCTTTATTTGACAGGAAATGCAATGATTGTACAAGCTGGAATTACAACATTCTTAGTTTGGAAATTTTTAAATACTGGTGCGATTGCTACAATTGCAATAGCTTCTGTAATTACAGCATTATACTGGGGTATTTTCTCAACGTTACTAATTAAACCTACCCAAGAAATTACAGGTGCTGATTTTACAATTGCTCATCAGCAGATGTTCTCTAATTTCTTAGCATACAAATTAGCCCCATTTATTGGTGATCCTAAAAAAGATAATATTGAGAAAAAGAAATTGCCAGCATCACTGAGTGCGCTACAGGATAATATTATTGCTACATTCATAATGATGTTCATTTCCTTAATAATTATTTTCTTTATTATTGGTAAAGATGGTATTGACTGGCTAAGAGGTGCTGATGGATTAAAACAAGCTGGTCTTTCAAATAATGTAATATTCTTGCTCTGGACATCGCTGACACTTACTGCAAATATATTTGTATTACTTGCCGGTGTAAGAATGTTTGTTGGTGAAATTATGATGTCATTTAAGGGTATTTCAGAGAAGATTCTACCTGGTGCTGTTGCTGGAGTAGACTGTGCTGCATTATTTTCTTTTGCACCTAAGTCTGTCGTTTTAGGTTTGATGTTTGGAACAATTGGACAGTTAATTGGTTTATTACTATTAGTAGTGTTTAAATCACCAATATTCTTGATTCCTGGATTTATTCCATTGTTTTTTGATAATGCGACAATTTCAATTTATGCAAATCATTATGGTGGTTGGAAGGCTTCTGCACTAATTGTAACGATTAACGGTTTGATTCAGATACTTGGATCAGCTCTTGTAATATATTTAGTTAATCTACTGTGGTGGCAAGGAAGTTCTGATTATTCAACAATTTGGCTAGGAATAACAGCACTCTTGAAGTTTGTTGGCTCATTATTAGGTATTACACCTGCAGCTTAGTAATTGGAGGGGAAGACAATATGATTAATGTTCTATGTGTGTGTGGTAATGGTATGGGTACAAGTACTATTACAAAAATAAATGTAAAAAAAATATGTGACAATCATAATATCGATGCAAATTTAGAATCATGCTCATTTGGAGAAGCTCTTTCATTCTTACCTACAACGGATATAGTAATTTCTACACCTGAATGGGTATCAACGTTGCCTCCAGGAAATTATGAAAAAATTGTTGTGAAAAATATATTTGATAATGAAACAATTGATAAGTTTCTGGTGCAACTTATGAAAGATAATTTTCCAGATGAAAATTGTGAATAACGAAAGTCGGTATTAAATTAAGAGGAGGAAAAGTATATGGAACACTTAGATAATACAAGTGCTTTAAATTTAAAACTAAATGTGCAACCTGTTTTTGTTAGTTTAATGCATATTCATGAATTTATGGGGCCATGTCGATACGGGTGTGGAAAAGAACTGAGTTATGAATATGATAGAGAACGCGCAATGGAGGCAAATGATTTATTTATTGATGACTTAGAAAAATATGTGAATCATAATTTAGTTAATTTATTACCACCAAAATTTTTAGAATGGCATGAAGATTTTTATGTGAAAGAAGAAGAAATTAATGATGTATTAGAAAAAAATAACATAGTAGATGTTTATTTGATTTCAGGTACAAGATTAGTATCTTATGTATCGACTATAATTGCAAAGAGATCACATCGTGCAATTGCTTTTTGCCCATTATCCAATAGTATACAATCTAGACTAGGTGGAATCGATGCTTCAGCAAATCTACATGCATTAGGTATACATGATATTTGTAATGCGCTAAATTATGATGATCTAAATAAGTATTTCCGATTGAAGCGTGCAATTAAGGCAATTTCAAAAACAAAGTTAATGTTTGCGGTAAGAACTAATGTATTATCTTATGGATGTGTAAGTTCGTTTATAAACTTGCAAGATATTACAGATAAATTTGGAATGGAAATATTAAATTGCAGCGGAGTTGAATTCTTTAAGGATTTAGATGAAATGTCTGAAGAAGATAATAAACGAGCACAGGAAATTGCAGATGCATTGGTTGCAGAGGCCCATGGAATGCATATGCCTGCAGAAAATGTTGTGAATGATGTTCGTTTCTATATTGCTGTAAAGAATAAGTTAAATGCTTCTGAATGTAATGCATTTACTATTCCGTGTTTTGAAATGTGCGCTACACGTCAGTTAAATGCTAGACATCTTACCTTCTGCTTAACAAATTCTTTGCTTAAAGATGAAGGAATACCAGCAGCTTGTGCAGCTGATGTTGGTTCTGTTGTTTCTCTATCAATTCTAATGAATTTATTCTTTGCAGCCCCACATATGGGTAACTGCATGGTTATGCTAAAGGACATTGATAAGAATCAGATGAGAATATTACATGATGTTCCTTGCAGAAGAATGAAAGGGTTTGATAAACCTGATTTACCAATTGAATATGTCTCCTTTACTCAAGGTAAATGGGGTGCAACAATGAGATATGATTTCGCACAAGATTCCGGTGAAAAGATTACAATGATAAATATGAGTCCAAGAATGGATAAAATGATGATTGCAACAGGAACAATAAATGGCTGTGATGACTTCTTGCGCGAAGAATGTCGCTTAGCTGTAGATTTTACAGTTGCTAATGCAAGGGACTTCCATGCAAAGCAAGAATATTTTGGACAGCATTATGCATGGGTTTATGGAGATGTGAAAGAAGATCTAATTAAATTCTGCAATATGATGAATATTGAGGCTGTAATTGCATAAAATATCTAAGATAAAACGTAAAAAGCAGGTTTATGAAAATCTGCTTTTTACTTAATAGTTCTATTGTAAGTTATTGATGATTAATTGCTGTTGAACTAAGTGGTTCAACGGTATGTATAATGATGCTTGGGTTAGAATCTTGAATCTTTAAAAGTTCATCTTCAGGTGCATTAATATCCGTGATAAGAAAATGAATTTTACTCACATTAGCTGAAATGTAATTGTGTGTTTGTCCAACCTTAGTATAATCGCAGATAATAAATATATTACCTAAAGTATTTCTGACCATAGTTTCGTTAATTGCTGTTTCTGAGAAGATTGCAGTAGTAACACCACTAGTATTACTAATACCACTACATCCTAAAAAGCATTTATTTGCACGAATTTTAGATAAGTTATTTAACGCAAAATCACCAACCATAGCTTCCTTTGGATAACGTAGTTCTCCACCAGTCAATACGATACTAATTAAAGGACTATGTTTGACTAAGACCATTTTTGCGTTATTAGTAATTATGGTACAACGCTTATTTAAAATATACTGTGGGATGAGCAGAGCTGTAGAACTTGTATTAATGAATACGGTATCGCCATCTTCGATATAACTTGCTGCCATTTTGGCGATGGCATGTTTATAACGCTCGTTTGTGAAGTCACTATTATCATGGTCAACCATATGTTGAACGATTTTTGCACCACCGTGATAACGGATAATCGCCCCACGATCTTCCCAATATTGTAGGTCACGACGAATAGTAATCTCAGAAACATTGAAATCATTCATTAACTGCTTGACAGTAACATCTCCTAATTTTTGGATAATCATCATAATGTCATCACGACGTTTTTGAACAATCTGATAGTCTACTTTCATATTTTGTTCTCCATCTTTGAAATGATTATATCATTTAATGAATGAACAATCATAAAAACTTTTTGAATTTATCAAAATCATGTCAAAATGTACTATACAAATATATAAAAATGATTAAATCTAACAAATAAATCGTAAAAATGATTAAATGAACATATAATTCTTTGATAATCAAAAAATGTGTTGGTATGATAAAACCATCACAAAGGAGGTTATCATGCCAAAAGTAAATGAAATTACAAGGGAGTCTTGGATTTTAGGTGCATTCCCAGAATGGGGAACATGGCTAAATGAAGAGATTGACAACACAGTTGTTGAACCTGGTACATTTTCAATGTGGTGGTTGGGATGTGTAGGTGTATGGTTTAAAACAGAAAATGACACAAACATCGCAATCGACTTATGGTTTGGTAATGGAAAGAGAACACAAAAAGTATCATCCATGGCCCCATACCATCAAATGAGAAATATGATGGGCGTTGAAAATCTACAACCTAATCTGCGTGCAGCACCAATTGTTTATGATCCATTTGGTGTAACAAAGTGTGATGCAGTATTAGCAACTCATTATCATAATGATCATATCGACCCATTCTTTGCGGCAGCTGTATTAAAGAACTGTAGCAATGATGTGCCATTTATTGGACCATTAGAGTGTGTGAAAAAGTGGGTTGGCTGGGGTGTTCCGGAAGAGCGTTGTAAAGTTGTTAAGCCAGGGGATATCATTACAATCAAGGATACAAAGATTCATGTATTAGAATCCTATGACAGAACATGTTTAGTCACTACTGAAGTTGGTGAAGATATTGCAGGTATCTGTCCTACAAACATGGATCAAAAAGCAGTCAACTACTTAATCGAGATGCCTGCAGGAACTGTATATCATACTGGTGATTCGCACTATAGTATCTGTTATGCGGACATCGGTAAGAAGTACAATATTGATATTGCCTTCGGTGCGTATGGTGAAAACCCTGTAGGATGCCAAGATAAGATGACATCTGTTGATATGTGCAGAATGGGCGAAGCAACTAACGCAAAGGTAATTATTCCTTTACACCATGATGTATGGACAAATATGAAGGCAGATCCAGAAGAAATTATGTTAGTATATAACTTCAAGAAGGATACACTGAAGTATAAGTTCCATCCATTCATTTGGGATGTGGGTGGTAAGTATACATGGCCATTAGATAAAGACTTATTGAAATTCCACTATCGTCGTGGATTTGAAGACTGCTTTACAAAGGAGCGTAATGTTCCATTCCCAAGTATTCTATAATTGGAGAAAATAAATGTTATTACAAGAAATACTAGATAATCATCTGACTAGCTACCATCAAGATTTTCCAACCTGGCAAGATGCCATCAAAGGGTGTGGAGAAACGTTGATTGAACAAGGATTCATCGATAATCGTTATGTAGAAGCAATCATTAAATGTGTTACAGAATATGGACCATACATCGTGATTTGTCCTAATGTAGCAATGCCGCATTCTACGCTTGGTGCAGAGGGTGTATACAAAACTGGTATTGGTTTTATGAAAGTAGAGAAGCCAGTTGCATTCGATGATAATGATAGAGAAAAAGACGCAAGGCTATTCTTTACACTCGCTGCTGTGAATCATGATCAACATTTAAATAATATGATGCAGCTATCTGAACTATTAATGAACGAAGAGGTCGTAAATGACTTACTAGAAGTTCACAATGATGATGATTTAAGAAATGTCATCGAAAAATATAAATAATATAATTAGGGGGAAATATGAGCATTTTATACGGAATTTGGGTATGGTTCGCAAGTAATATCTTGACCAAACCAGCATACTTTATTGGTTTAATCGTTTTAATTGGTTACATTCTTCAGAAAAAGACTTGGTATGATTCACTAGCCGGCTTTATCAAGGCAACTGTTGGTTTCTTAATCTTAAGCGTAGGTTCTGGTGGACTAGTTAGTAACTTTAGACCAATTCTTGTTGGATTAAAAGATCGCTTTAACTTAGATGCAATGGTTATCGATCCATACTTCGGACAAAATGCAGTGCAGTCAGCAATGGAGGGAATTGGACGTAGCTTCTCACAAGTAATGTTCCTATTGTTAATTGCATTTATCTTTAACTTAGTTCTTGTTAAGTTTAACAAGATTACAAAATTACGTGCAGTATTCACAACAGGCCACGTTCAAATGCAACAGGCCGCAACAGCATTCTGGTTAATTCTATTCTGCTTCCCACAGTTGGGTGATACACCAATGTTAATTATCATGTCACTTATTCTTGGTTTATACTGGGCAGTTGGTTCTAACCTCACAGTTGAAATTTCTCAGGACTTAACAGATGGTGGTGGATTCTGTGTGGCTCACCAACAGATGTTTGGTATTGCATTCTTCTCATACTTATCCAAGAAGTTATTTGGCAATAAGAAGAATTCTAAGAGAATTGAAGATATCCAATTACCTGGTTTCATGTCAATCTTCAATGAAAACATGGTTTCTACAGCTATCTTAATGATGATCTTCTTTGGTGCTATCATGGCTGTATTAGGTAAGGATTACTTCATTGAAACAAAGGTTCTTAAAGAAGGCGCAAGCTTCTTCATGTATGTAGTAGATACATCACTTAAGTTTGCTGTATATCTAGCTATCTTACAACTTGGTGTACGTACATTCGTAACAGAATTAACAAACTCATTCCAGGGTATTTCCAATACATTCTTACCTGGTGCTGTTCCTGGTATCGACTGTGCAGCTACATATGGATTTGGTAGCCCTAATGCAGTAACTATCGGTTTCTTATTCGGTGCATTAGGTCAGTTTATCGCTATCATCGCATTACTATTATTGAAGTCTCCAACAATTGTTATTGCAGGGTTCGTTCCAGTATTCTTTGATAACGCAACAATTGCTGTATACGCAAATAATAAGGGCGGCATTAAGGCTGCTATGTTATTCCCATTTATCTCAGGATTATGCCAAGTATTCGGTAGTGCTTTAATCGCTGGTGCAGTAGGACTTGCGGCTCATGGTGGTTATTTAGGTATGTGGGACTGGGCAGTTGTATGGCCAATCTTCACTGTTATCATGAAGTATGCAGGATTCATTGGTTTAGCAATTATCTTAGTAGTGCTAATCTTGATTCCACAGTTACAATATCGTAGCCATCCAGATACATATTTCTTATGTGTAGAGGATTACGAAGCTTATAAAGAAAAAGTAAAGAAGGAGTGAACAACAAATGATTAAAGTTTTAGTCGCATGTGCAAATGGAGCCGGAACATCTTTGATGATGAAGATGAGAGTGGAAAAGGCATGTAAAGATTTAGGTGTAGAGGTATCTACAATTCATCACTGTTCTTTATCAGAAGGTAAGAGTGCGGCAACTCAATATGATGTTGTATTTTGCCCACTAAACTTTAAGAACATGTTTACAGATGCAGAGAAAAAAGGCGTTAAAATCTGTGGCATGAAGAACGTACTATCAGATAAAGAAGCACAAGCACTTTTAAAAGAAGCAGGCTTTGCAGAATAACAACGAAAGCTACTGCTGAGCAGTAGCTTTTTAGAAAGGTTTACTGAATGAAAGTAAATAAGAAAGTATTGGGTACTTTAAATAAGTGTTATGCATTAGCACAGGTAGAATTCGATGGGAAGAACTATCTTGCATGTGCTGCTGAAAAAGAAGACCCATGTTACTTATATGATTATGAGGGAAACTTTGTAGAAAAGTTGTGGGATGGACCTGGTGGTGTGATGTCATTAGAACAGTATCCAAACCAGACATATCCTACATTACTTGCGACTTGGAAGTTCTACTCTCCAAATAATGGAGCAGAATCTAAGATCGTATATTACCTCAGAAAAAATGGCGAGTGGCAGATTCATACATTATGCAAGCTTCCATTCGTACATCGCTTTGGTGTGATTGAAAGAAATCACCAGAAGTATCTTGTGGCTTGTACGCTAAAGAGTGCACATGCATTCAAAGATGACTGGACATGTCCTGGAAGAGTGTGGGTAGCTAAGTTACCGGAAGATATCTCCATCTATGATGAAGATCATCAGTTAGAACTTACACCGTTAATCAGTGGTCTGACACAAAATCATGGCTTCTTTAAGACAGAAGAAGAGGATTATCAGATTGCCATCGTTGGCACAAAGAATGGCATCTTCAAGGTCGTTCCACCAGCAGATGAAAATGGTGAATGGACATACGAACAACTTACGACTGATCCTGCTTCCGATATGTTGTATCTAGACTTTGATCAGGATGGACAAAAGGAACTAATGACTTTCGCACCATTCCATGGTGATACATTAGCTGTTTATAAACTAGTAGATGGCTCATATCAGAAGGTGTGGGAAGATGAAAGAAAGATGCCATTCTTGCATGCAATCTATCCATTAGAGATGAATGGCAAGGTATATGGTATCTATGGTTATCGTAGGAATGAACTAGAGCTCAACCTACTTTCTTACGACAAAGAAACGAATACATATGTCAGTGAAAACTTAGATTGTAATGCAGGTCCTACAAATGCACTAGCGTTTAAAGATGGAGATGTACAGAAGATCTTTGTATCAAATCGCGAAACAGATGAGATTGCACTGTACACGATTGAGGAATAACTATGTTAGAAGAATTAAAACAAAAAGTATATGAGGCAAATATGATGTTGCCTAGAAATGGACTTGTAGTCTTCACCTGGGGTAACGTTTCTGGTATCGACCGTGAAAAGGGTTTAATGGTTATCAAGCCATCTGGTGTTGAATATGATCAATTAAAACCAGAAGATATGGTCGTCGTAGACGTAAAAACAGGTGAAAAGGTAGAAGGTAAATATAAGCCATCTTCCGATACGGATACACATCTAGTGTTATATCGTAATTTCCCTCACATCGGTGGTATCGTACATACGCATAGTAAGTGGGCAGTTAGCTTTGCCCAGGCTGGGGTAGGTGTTCAACCGATGGGAACGACACATGGTGACTACTTTTATGGTGAGATACCATGTACAAGAAAGATGAGCGAAGAAGAAATCGCCGGACAGTATGAACTGGAAACAGGAAATGTCATCGTCGAAACATTCAAGGATAAAGAACCGGATGATGTTCCTGCAGTACTCGTACATAGCCATGGACCTTTTACTTGGGGAACAGATCCATTCAATGCAGTACATAACGCAGTTGTATTAGAAGAAATCTGCTTTATGAACTTCCATGCACACATGTTAAATCCACAAAAGGGAAATATGCAGCAGGAACTCTTAGATAAACACTATCTACGTAAACATGGAAAGAATGCATACTATGGACAATAAAGTTTATCGTTTGGGAATGTATGAAAAATCCATGCCTAAAGAATTATCTTGGGAAGAGAAACTCACTATCTGTAAAGAATCTGGCTTTGATTGGTTAGAGATTTCTATCGATGAAACGGATGATAAACTAGCTCGCTTGGATTGGAATCAAGAAGAGAGAGATACAATCAAACAAGCAATCATAAAGACAGGTATACCTATTCATACGATGTGTCTAAGTGGACATCGTAAATACCCACTCGGTGATCTAGATCCAGAGATTGAAGAAAGAAGTCTAGAAATCATGGAGAAGGCTATCTACCTTGCACAAGATTTAGGAATCCGAATTATCCAATTGGCTGGATATGATGTTTATTACAAGGAAGGTAGTGCAGAAACTAAGAAACAGTTTATCAAGAATCTTCACATCGCTACCAAGATGGCAGCTAAGTACGGTATCGTCATGGGCTTTGAAACAATGGAAACACCATTTATGGATACAGTTGAAAAAGCGATGGAGTATGTAAATATCGTTGATAGTCCATACTTACAAATCTATCCAGATATTGGAAACCTAACCAACGCTGAGAAAATCTACGGAGTTTCAGTCATCGACGATATCCAAAAAGGTAAGGGCCATATCGTAGCAGCTCACCTAAAAGAAACAGTACCAGGCAAATATCGAGAGATACCATTTGGAACTGGACATACAGAGTTTGTACAAGACATCAGATGCCTAAAAGAAATGGGTGTACGAATGTTTACTGGTGAATTCTGGTATACAGGTGAAGAGAATTGGAAGGACATCTGCAAACATGCAGGAAGTTTCCTAAGAGATAAATTAGAACAAGTATTTGAGTAAAGAGCGTATAAAAAACGCTCTTTTTAAAATGAAAAGGTGATTATTATAATCACCAAAAAATTCAACTTAAAAGTCTTTTTAATCACTATCTAAAATAGAATGTATACCTTCATTTACACTATTTACATGGGTTGGGAATAACTTATAAATAGATGGTACAGCTGTTTCCATTGAGATAGGATAGCCACATGTCTGTAATATTTGTTTATCATTATCATTATCTCCAAACATCACAGTATTTTCTGCTGGTATGTTTAAATAGGAGAGTAATTTTAAAAAACCTGTACTCTTATTTACATTTTTTGGAGCGCAATCCAGCCAACATTTACCACCAACCTGGACAGTAATCTTTTCATTAAACATATCTACATAATCCTGATAATGCTCATATACACCATCTTTAAAATAAGCGGATATTTTTGTGTATGGCTCAGGAATGTTGAGTAAATCATCAACAACAGTCACATGATTTTTAACTGTAGTTGTTAAATGTTCATAATAACTTTGATTCTTTGGAGTGATATAGCATGTTTTCTCGCCAGAAACTAGGACTTCCGCATTTGAATCATTTTGTATTGTTGTGATGAGTTTTCTGGCGATGGTGGTATCCATGATCTCTTTTGATATGCATTCATTATGATAGAAGGTTAAGCAACCATTTAAGCAAAGATAAGCGATATCATCTGCAACAGGTGCAAATAAATTACGCAGATTTGTATACTCTCTACCAGAAGCTGCCATGAATAGTATGCCTTTTTTATGTAGTTCACGAATCAGTTTGAAAATCTCGGAATCTAATGCCTTTGCACCATTTAAAAGAAGGGTTCCATCGATGTCACTAGCAACTAATTGAATATATTTCATAACTATATACTACAATACTTTAATGACTATGTATGAAATTTGTTGTGTGGAATGGTATTGCTTTTAGGAGTGTAGAGGACCATAATGGAATTAGCAATACAAAAAGAGAATCATTCTCATGCATTATAATGATATTTCACCATAATGCATGTTCAATAATTTATCCGAAATAGAAAGGAGATGAAGTAACATGAAAGGGGATAATATTTTATTGACTAGAATTGATAATCGTCTTGTACATGGACAAGTAGGAGTTACTTGGACACAAACATTAAATGCAAATTTGATTGTAGTTGCAGATGATGTTGTTGCAGAAGATGAATTACAGAAATCATTGATGACAGTAACTGCGAAATCAAGTAATGTTGGGATTCGCTTTTTCACGATTCAAAAAACTGCTGATGTGATTGATAAAGCATCTCCTGATCAACACATTTTCTTAGTTGTACGTAATCCACAAAGTGCTCGTGCATTGGTAGAAAAAGGTGTACATCTAAAAGATTTGAATGTCGGTAATATGCACTTTGCACCAGGTAAGAGAGAACTTTCTAAGAAAGTATATGTTGATGATACAGATATGGACGATTTGAAATTTATAGTCTCAACAGGAACGAATGTATTCATACAGGATGTTCCAGGAACACAAAAAGAAATGATTAAATAATAGAGGAAATCAATATGGAAATTACATTTATACAGGGATTGTTATTATCAATCGCTGCAATGATCTTCGGCATCGATTTCTGGTTGGAATCATTCTTTATCTTCCGACCACTAATCGTTTCTACAATTACAGGTATGATTCTTGGAGATGTAAAGCTAGGTTTAACAACTGGTGCTTTAACTGAACTAGCATTTGCTGGATTAACACCTGCAGGTGGAACACAACCACCAAACCCAATTCTAGCAGGTGTAATGTGTACAGTAATCGCCTATACAACAAATGTTGATGGACAAGCTGCACTTGGACTTTGCTTGCCATTCTCATTTTTGATGCAATATGTTGTTTTATTCTGCTATTCTTCATTCTCATTCTTTATGGGAGTATGTGATAAGGCGGCAGAAAATGGCGATACAAAGAAGATTGCACAGATGAACCTTCTGATGACAGGTATCGTAGCACTACTCTATGGAGTGGTTGTATTTGCATGTACATTCTTAGCGCAGGATGCGATGAGTGCACTAGTTAATCAAATGCCTGAATTCTTGACACATGGTTTAACTGTTGCGGGTGGAATCTTACCGGCTATCGGTTTTGGAATGTTACTAAATGTTATGATGAAGCCAAAGTACATTCCATACTTTATTGCAGGTTTCTTAGCAGTATGCTTTATCGACATGAAGAATTTACTTCCAGTCGCATTAATGGGTACAGCCTTTGCATTATTTGATTTCTATAATGCAAAGCAACGTCAGGAAGAGATTAAAGAAGCAGTTAAAAATTTGAAGGTGGATGGAGGTGACGACCATGTCGGAATCTAAACGTGTACTAACAAAGAAAGATATTACGAATCTTGCAATTCGCTCATCATTATTACAAGCTGGTTTCAGTTATGAAAGAATGCAAGCTGCGGGTTGGTTATATGCACAACTTCCTGCATTAGAGAAGATTTATAAAGATGATAAAGCAGGTCTATCTGCCGCAATGGTAGATAACATGGAGTTTATCAATACACATCCAAACTTAGTTGGATTCTTAATGGGGTTATTAGTTTCACTAGAAGAACAACATGAAAATCGTGATACCATCAAGGGTTTGAAACTTGCGCTATTTGGCCCTATCGCTGGTATTGGTGATGCAATTTTCTGGTTCACATTATTACCAATCATCGCTGGTATTTCATGCTCATTTGCTTCACAGGGTTTGATTTTAGGTCCAATTATCTTCTTTGCATGTTATCTCATTATTTGGTTACTGCGTATTGTTTGGACACATATGGGATATAACCTAGGTATCAAGTCATTTGAAAAGTTACAGGAGAATTCATCTATTATTGCTAACTCTGCAACGATTCTAGGTATCACTGTTGTTGGTGCATTAATCGCAAGTTACGTAAATATTGAATTACTACCTGTTATTACAGTAAGTGGAGATATTTCAGTAGGAGTACAGGAAGCTTTCTTTGATACAATCTTCCCTAAACTACTCCCGATGGCATATACCTTACTTATGCTTTACTTCTTAAAGAAGAAACAGGTATCACCAGTTATCTTGATTGTTGCAACAATCGCTATTTCAATTATTTGTTCCGCAATTGGACTTCTATAGATTTATGAAGCTATGCAAACTATCGATATAACGATATCTATGCATAGCTTTTATAATGGGATTTATGTAGGATGAAATACTAACGGACTTTATATATTGACGTATAAATATGGAAAGTCTTAATATAAACAAATATAATAAAGAAGTAGTTTTACTCAGTTTTAAGATTCACCAAGTATTGGGAGGAAAAATGAAGAAAATTATTTTAGTAGCAATTTTTGTGGTTATAGTTGTTGTATTGTATTTATTAAATCCATTACTTGCAATTTTAGCTGCTGTATTGGGAGTATTTGTTCTACTAAAGTTATAATTAGGGAGAGAATATGAAAACAATTAAGAAATTTCTTGGAATTAAAATATCTTTATGGGTATTATTGCTGATTTGCGCAATTTTATTAGGTACTTATCTATATGGCTATACACAAAATAATCCGAAAAATAATAGCCAGTCTTCATCTATGGTTCAATATATACAAGAGGCTAATGAAGTTGTATTTTTGAATGTGGGTATTGAAAAAGTAGTTACCGCTAAGAATCAAACTACTATTCCATGGACAGATATTGGAATCCCTTTTTCAGAGAAAAAATCTATTATTATTCTAAATTACGCTGCAAAGCTTGGTATTAGAACACATGTTAAAGTGGAACAGATTAGCGAGAAAAAATATAAAATCATTGTTCCTAAATACGAAGTGTTAGGAATTGAATTAGACAAAACAAATCCGTATCAGCTTTATGATAGTTCTGGTGAGTTATTAAGTTATTCGACACAAGACATTGATACTGGCACTCTTGTTGCACAAACTCTTTCTAACGAAGAACAAGAAAAGTATCTAGAGAAATATGTTGAGAATATTAATGACTCTGCGAAGAGTTACTACAAGGCATTATTCCAGTCGATTAGTAAAGATATTGAATTAGAATTTGAATTCTCAGGGCAAGCCAAATAGGCTTGCTTTGTGCATAGGAGACTAACTATGGCATGCAATTGGAAAGATAGCAGTAAACAAATGCAAGAATATCATGATCAAGAGTGGGGCATTCCAACGCATGATGATCAGAAGTTATTTGAGTATCTTGTATTGGAATCCCTACAAGCAGGGTTAAGTTGGGAATTGATTATTCGTAAAAGGGAAGTGATACGAAAGTGTTTTTGTGACTTTGATGTTGAAAAAGTTGCGTCTTTTGATGCTGATGACATTGAGCGTATCATGCATACAGATGATATGATCAAATCTTTAAGAAAAGTGAATGCAATGATATCAAATGCGAAAGCATTTAGAGATGTTCAAAAGGAATTTGGTGGTTTTGATAAATATTTATGGTCTTACAGTAACGATAAAACAATTTGTTATAAAAGACATGAGCAGGGAATTAATATTTCTAAGAATGATTTATCTACACTCATTAGTACTGATTTAAAGAAACGTGGGTTTAAGTATGTTGGACCTGTTATTATTTATTCGTATTTACAGGCTTGCGGTATGATCAATGATCATGATAAAGACTGCATTTGTTATCAGAAAATTAAGAATCACTATCCATGCATTACAATGGATGAGGAAGATATCTATAAAATGTTCTAGAGGTTAAGTAAAATACAGCAGATTAGTTTATCTGCTGTATTTTTGAAGTGTGAGTTCTAATTGTTCTTTCATTGTTTTGCGTAAGTTATCTGGCTCAATTATTTCAATTGCTTCCATGAATTGTTGAGCAAGAAAGAGAATGCCTTGTTTATTTACAAGAACACTAGTAATAAATGATTCATCATCTCGTTTTAAAATTTTCATCTCTGTACCGAATATATCAATCATCTGATCCATAATGCGATTTTCGCAACGCAAACGAACATGAAGTTGTTCATCGGAATACATGAATAATTTATTCTTCGCATAGCGATATGCGTCTTGTTCACTTTCCTTCATGAATGGATTCACTTTCTCTGTCGTTATTGAAAGTTTACAGATTTTATCAATACGATAATGAGCAAAACCAGGATGTGTTTTACTTGTTGTAATTAAATAAGGACGACTATCTTGATATACAATGAAACGAGGTTCGACTGTATATACCATTTCTCGCTTTGGAACTAATTTCTTATTTGAATCGTAATGCATGTATACAAATTGAATGACTTTTTTCTTTTGAATAGCTTCGGAAAGCTTCGCAATATTATCGAATAAAAGATCGTTAGGGGATTTTTGCAGATTTGGCATGTAGACTGCATCGTGGTAATCTTTTTGGTCATATTTATTGAGAGTCTTCAATAAGTTTGCAATCAATGCATTGCTTTGTTTGTTAGAGATAAAATGAGAAGCGTGAATAGCATTACATAAAAGTAAGACTTCCCCCTTACTAAATTGACGCTTTTCAAGATAATAGCCTTTCCCATTATCTGAAAACTTATTAATGATATAGCCAGCTTGCTCTAAGATTTCGATGTTTGAATAAAGGGTACGACGTTCAATACTAATACCTGAGCGCATTTCGATATGATCAATGAGTTCGTTTGTTGAAAGAATATGAGATTCATCGGAAAGTTCTTCGAGAATTTGTAGCACAATGAATGGTAAAAATTTCTTTTCTGCCATAACTTTTCTCCTGTTTATTAAATTTTATCATAACTGGCATGTTTTTTGTACACTGTCTATTTTAATCTAGAACCATAGACAGGAGGTGGATTGTATCAGAAGATATAATCCGAAATGAAGATGAAGAAAATTATAAAATTCATTTTAGTAGTAATTGTATTATTTGGTATCACCAAAGTTTTTGGTAAACATGATGACCAAAAACAAAGCGAAGACGCAACAACCGTTACAACTACAGCAGAAACAACATCTACAACAACTCCAAATTCAGAACAAGAAACACCTAAAAATGATACAAAAGAAGAGAAGGTATCTGAAGCTCGCACAAAGTATCAACAAATTGTATTAGGAGATCCAATGTATGGCGGTGAGGGTGGAACATCTTTTGAAGATGTTAAGGCAATCTTAGGGGAACCAGATTCAGTAAGCACGAATAGCTATGGAGATACACAGTCAATGTTTGTGACATGGCATGATTCATCCCTAAAGGGAATTGCTAGTTTTACAGTTTCCTTTACAAATAATCTAGCAACAGGAAAAGGCTATTCGGGTTTTAGTTTGGTAAACCATAATGAAAAAGTTACATTAGATGAATTTAATGCAATTGTTACAGACGGATCGTTCTCTTATGATCAAGCTATTGCACAGTTTGGTCAACCAGATAGTGAGTCAGAATCACTGTTCTACGGTTCCTATTCGAATATCGTCTCTTGGCATAACGCAAATGGAAGCTTTGGTGCTAACTTTGATATTACCTTTAAAGATGGATACGCAACCGGTAAAGGGCAGTACGGAATGAAATAATGTTTACTCCATATCCGCAATGATATGGAGTTTTTCTTATCAGGCAGTTTTTTTGTACCTATGTTTATCTATACTAGAATCATCAACAAAAGGAGCGAACATATGAAAGAAAATGATTTTATAACTATTACCAATATTAAAGAATATATTGAGATGGGAATGATAAAAATAGGTGAAGTATTACATCTAAAGAAAGAACCAGAGAATGCATATGATATGGAAGCTATCCTGGTAGAAGATAAGAATGAAATTCCAATTGGTCATGTTGCGAATTCTGTTAATAGTGTTGCGAAAGGAACGCATTCTGCAGGGTATATTTATCAGAGTTTTAAGGATTCCGTTCTATGTACAGTTAAATTTATATATCATGATATGATCATTGCACAATTACATTCATCACGAGAAGATAACGAAGACATGCATAATTAAATGCATGTTTTTTACATTCTACATATTTTATACAATTATTATGAAAACATACTTGCATGTTTAATAGTCAAATTGATAATATAGTAATTACAAGAGTTGTGTGTTTGATGTAGGAGCGAGACATTTGTCTTACTCGGAGGATATATGAATCATAGAATATTGAATGTGGTGGCTGCCTCATCTGTTCTTTTGAGTGGATGTACTGCTTATTTAAGACCCGCTATCAAACCGGGGATAAAGACTGCAAAGGTAGCTGATGGTACATATGAGGGTAAAGCAGAAGCTTATGCAGTTGATGGTGAGATGAATCTCAGTGTTACATTTCAAGATAATAAAATTGTATCGATTAAAACAATCAATTCGGGCAGTACTGCAAGTATCTATAGAGGAATTGAGGAACGATTATTTCCGCGTATCATCAATACTCAATCGATTAATATTGATGACATAACTGGTGCGACAATATCTAGCATCTCCGCAAAATATATCATTCAGAATATCATTAATGAGAATGGTGGTAATGCGGATGAATGGAAGATGGAGAGTCCAAAGTCGACAGATGTTGTTAAAAAAGATGGCTATGATGTAATTGTGGTCGGTTTAGGTTCTTCAGGTATTTCCTCATATTTAAGTGCGGCTAGTAATGGAGCGGCTGTATTTGGTATGGATTCTGCAGCTAAGATTGGTGGTAATGGTGCGATGTCAGCAGGTGCTATGGCTGTGAATCCACAAGCACAGGTTGCATTGAATGATGGTAATCCTTTTGTAAATGAAGAAGATATGATAGAAGATTGGCTTTCCTATACGGATGGCGATGCCAAAGAAGAAATCATTCGCAAAATCGTTCAAGAATCAGGTAAGACATTTGATTGGTTAGAGACGAATTATGATTTTCATTTTGGTGAAAAGATGTTTGCTTTCTACCATCCAAAATTATGGCCATTATGGACAACCTACACGGATAAATCAGGAACGGATAAAGATACTGCATATATAAACTCTATGAATCAAGCAACTGCTCTAAATTCTAAAAACGAATATATGACAGAGTTGACCGCAAAAGAGTTACTAAAAGATACTGATGGAAAAGTGGTTGGTGTAAAAGCTGTTTCGTATGATGGTACAACCTATGAAATTTATGGAAAGTCTGTAATACTAGCGACTGGTGGCTTTCTTGGTAATGAAGAGATGTGTCAGAAATATACAGGAAGTGTATGGCAAACCTATGGTATGACACAGTGCAATGGCGCAGGGATTCAAATGGCAGAAGCTTCTGGTGGAGTAGTTATGAATCCTGATGCAGGGGTTGAGACACATATTGCACAGATTGCCAATATTATCCGCAGTGATGATGTGAGTGCAGATGACAAAGCAATTCTCACCTCATTACTTTTAGATACTAATGCAGTCATGGTGGATTCTTCAGGTAATCCTTTTAATGAACAAGCAGGAAACAATTTATCGTTTAATGCATGGTTAGCAGGAAAAGAATTTTATACTATTTATAATGCAGAAGAGATTACAAAAATGAAGACGAGTGGTATATCTTCCTTTTATAAACCAACATTTTTATCACAGGGTGGTAGTTATGAAGTGAATACCCCGATTCCAAATATTGAAAATATTCTAGCAATCGGGGAAAAGTATGATGATGTAATAACAGCAGAATCAATTTCTGAATTAGGAAATAAGTTGGGATTTAAATTATTGATTTCTGATGTACATGGTAAAACAACTGGAAAGTTCTATGCTATCAAAGGGGCAGCATATATCTATTCCACAACTGGTGGATTGGATGTAGATGAAAACTTCAACGTATTAACAAAGGAACACGAACCTATTTCAAATGTATATGCGGTTGGAAATGACTCCATGGGCGTGTTATTTGCGTCTAAAAAAGCATATATTACATATGGTGGTGTTGCACAAGGATATGCATTAACTTCTGGACGACTAGCAGGATACAATGCATCAGTGAATACTAAATAAACAAGAGAGCCGAACGGCTCTTTTGTTATGGTAAGATAATATAAACAAAGGAGAATGCCTATGGCACAATATGATATCAAAGCTGTTTTCTTCGATGTGGATGGGACACTTATTTCACATCGTAAACATGCAGTACCTGTTTCTACAATTCGTGTGATTGCACGTTTGCGCAAGCAGGGGATATTAACATTTGTAGCTACCGGTAGACATCCGATTGAACTAAAGAAGTTATTACCGGAAAGTTTGGAATTTGATGCATACCTCTGTTTGAATGGAATGTATTGCTTTAATCATCGTGAAGTCATTAGTACAAAGCCAATTCCACAAGATGATATAAAAGGACTGTTGAAGATATTAGATGAGAATCCATTTCCATGTACATTCATTACACAGGATGAAATGTATATGAACTATGCAAATGATTTGGTGGCGGAAGTGCAGCGAGATATTAGTTCTGATGTATCAAACACTAAGGATATATCAAATGTACTACAGGAAGAAATTCTACAAGTAATTCCTTATGGTCTAGATGATATAGAAATTAGCACCGTATTAGATTATATGCCTCATTGTAAGGCGACTTCTTGGCATAAGCGTGCAAGGGATATTATTGTCAAAGAAGGTGGCAAGGATATTGGTATTCAGGAAATCCTACAGTACTATAATTTAGACTTGTCTCAAATCATGGCTTTTGGTGATGGGGATAATGATGTAAAGATGTTAGAGATTGCAGGCATCGCGGTTGCGATGGGTAATGGAAATGACAATGTGAAAGCTATGGCTGACTATGTAACAGATGATATTGATGAAGATGGTATTATAAAAGCGTTGTATCATTATGGTATCTTTCATGAAACACTCATAAAATAATGATGGATTCTACATTATAATGAAGTAAGAAAGAAGGTGTGAAATGAAGGAAGTAAATTATGCGGATCTAAAATTTCATCCTACAAATATGCTCGCAAATGAATGGATGATTGTATGTGCTGGAAATCAGGAAATGGGATACAATGGTATGACAGTTTCTTGGGGACATTTTGGCTCTATATGGGGATATGATGGAAAACATAATCTTCCTACGATACTTGTATATGTTCGACCTTCTCGTTATACGCTTGGATTTATGGAGAAGGAAGAATACTTTACAGTAAACCTTTTACCACAATCACTAAAGAGAGCTTTGGCGATATTCGGTTCAAAATCAGGTCGTGATTGTGATAAATTTAAAGAGGCAAATGTAACACCAGGATTTACAGATTGTACTACTTATATCGAAGAGTCCAAGTATGTCTTTATATGTAAGAAGTTGTATACAGGTGATTTGAAAGAAGAAGGATTCAGTGTTCCTGCAATCGTAGAGGATTGTTATCCGAATAAAGATTTTCATCGTTTCTTCATTGGAGAAATCGTAAAAGTTTTACAGGCGATAGATGGTGAGTAATGAGTATAGTAATTCATAGCCTATCGATTATACTAATTATTCTTGTTGGTGCTTGGCTAATCTATTATGCAAAATATAAACACGATCCGATGGGCAACCGTATTGATGTAGAAAAGACGCATATGCTTGTAGGTTGTTTGATTGGTGCCGTAATTGGAATTTTATGTGGGATGTATCTGATAGGATCAGCTACCTTAGGGATTGGCCTAGGCATGTTAATAGGAATGATAATTGGTGTTACAGTACCAAAAATAAAGAAGAAGGAGAGAACATGGCAGCAGAAGTAAAAAAGGAAGTTTCATTTGATGTATTTGGACAATTAGATTTTCGTGTAGGTACAATCTTAAAAGTGGAAGATGTAGAGAAATCTACAAAACTAACGAAGTTAACAGTTGATCTTGGTGAGGAAGAACCACGTACAATTGTATGTAGCCTTCGTGAAGTACGTGAAGATTACAAGACTGTTGAAGGAAAACAGGCGTTATTTTTAGTGAATCTTGCGCCAAGAAAAATCATGGGAATTGAATCTCATGGTATGTTAGTAACACTTGGTTATGATGATGGAATTGCGGATACATTATTATTCCCAGAACATTCATTACCAAATGGTACAAGAGCTTCCTAAAAGAATTTCGTATGAATACCGGTGTATATTTGATATACATCGGTATTTTCTTTGATAGATGAAAGTGGCTCAATCATCGCTTTAGTTGAATTTGAGGATATTTAGGAGATAGTCGTGATAAATATAGCGTGAACACTTTAGTGGTATGTTTACTAGATTCGCGTTACAATTGGGAAATAGTAGAGGGAATCATGATTAATGATTCTACTTATATAAGAGAAATTACACATGTTGTGTGATTAACAAGCATAGGGAGAGAATATGAAAAATATCGCAAAGAAACTGTTGACTACTATATTATCTGTAGCACTTTTGGCAGGATGTGCACCAACAACAAAGAAAGAATCATCCACACCGAAAGAAACACCAAAAATAGTTGATCCAGTTGATGTAAACGTAGCAGCTTTAAAGGGACCAACATCAATGGGTATGGTTCAAATGATGAAGGAAAATGACGAAGGTAAGATTACATCCAACAATTATAAGTTTGAAATCTTATCTGCAGTAGATGAAGTTACACCAAAGATTGTAAAGGGAGATGTTGATATTGCGGCAGTTCCTGCAAATCTTGCGTCTGTACTTTATAACAAGATGGAAAAGAATCTACAGGTATTGGCTATCAATACATTGGGTGTTCTATATATCTGTGAAACAGGTGATTCTATCCACTCTGTAGCGGACTTAAAGGGTAAGACGATTTATGCAAGTGGTAAGGGTGCTACTCCAGAGTATGTACTTAATTACATCTTAGAAAAAAATGGCCTTCAAGTAGGAACTGATGTTACGATTGAATGGAAGAGTGAACACGCAGAATGTGTTCAGGCTTTAGCACAAGATCCAAACGCTATCGCAATGTTACCACAACCATTTGTTACTGCAGCTGCAGCTAAGAATGATAAGATTCATGCGGCATTAGACTTAACAAAGGAATGGGATGCAATCCAAAAAGATGAAAAGAATAAGAGTTCATTGATTACTGGTGTTGTAGTAGCGCGTAAAGATTTTGTGGAAGCACACCCAGAAGCGGTTGTGGATTTCTTAGAGAAGTATGAAGCATCTATTAAGTTTGTAAATGAAAATAACGATGAAGCAGCGACAATGATTGAATCATATGATATTATTGCGGCAGCAGTCGCTAAAAAAGCATTACCATTCTGCAACATTACATACATTGCTGGTAAGGAGATGAAAGAAAAACTTTCAGGTTATCTCAGTGTATTAAATGAACAGAATCCAAAGTCAGTCGGTGGCAGCTTACCGGAAGATGATTTCTATTATGGAGCTAACTAAATCAAAGATTAAAATCTGGACTATACTATTCTGGTTTCTTGTATGGCAAGCCATCAGTATGATATTAAATCAGGAGATACTACTGGTATCTCCTTTTACCGTTATTTTACGACTGACAGAATTACTAAAAACAGTGAATTTTTACCAATCTATTGTACGTTCACTTGTGAATATTAGTTTAGGTTTTATAGTAGCGATGATTGTAGGAATTCTGATGGCTATCTTTGCCACAAAGTATAACTGGTTTAAACATTTACTAGCTCCACTTATCTTTACAGTAAAGTCGATTCCTGTCGCTTCCTTTATTATTCTTGTGCTAATTTGGGTGCGATCTGCACAACTGTCAATTGTGATTTCCTTCTTGATGGTTTTTCCGATTTTCTATGAGAATGTGCGAAAAGGGATTGAGATGTGTGACCATCAGCTAATAGAGATGGCAGATGTATTTGAACTATCCAATTTCACACGTATTCGTTATATTTATACTTCAAGTATTCTTCCATACTTCCAAAATGCCTGCTCCTTAGCATTAGGACTTGCATGGAAATCAGGTATAGCAGCCGAAGTTATTGGTTTACCAAAGTTTTCGATTGGTGAACACTTACAACAGGCAAAGGTATATTTTGATACAGCTGATTTATTTGCTTGGACACTTGTTATTATTATTTTAAGTACAGTACTGGAAAAACTTGTGATGACTTTCATACGTCTGTTGATTAAGTATATAGAAACGGAGTGTTTATGATGGATACAATTCAATTACAGAATATTTGTAAAACATTTGATCAACATCCCGTTTTTATAAATTGGAATCAAAACTTTAAAACGGGGATGGTACACGTCCTTAAAGGTCCATCTGGCTGTGGTAAGACAACACTGTTAAGAATGTTAATGGGTTTAGAAATACCAGATTCAGGCACAATCACACCATTACAGAACTATCGTAAAGCAGCGGTGTTTCAAGAAGATAGACTCTGTGAGAATTTAAGTGCCATGCAGAATGTTTTGATGGTAGTAAATAATCAATCTAAGAAAGATTTACTTGATCAATTAAAACAAGATTTTTATCAAGTAGGACTAGATGATATGTTTCAAAAAGTATCTACTTTATCTGGTGGTATGAAGCGCAGAGTTGCAATTCTACGTGCAATGTATGCAAAGGCAGATGTATTATTCTTTGATGAACCACTCAAAGGATTAGATGATACTACTAAAGAAAAAGTCATGCTGTTCATCAAAGAACGAATCAAAGATAAGACTGTCTTTTGGGTAACGCATGACGTAGATGAATATACAGTTTTTGATAAATATCAGCTACATGAATTATAATGAATGTAGCTTTTTATATGAGGATAAAATCATGTTTAGTAAGAAACCGATTTATGTAAAAGTCTATGCAAATCATTGTAGTAAAGCACTACTGTTTCAAAGCGAAGATAAATCAATTCAACCAGGAGATATTGTGATGGTTTCTATGCACGAGAAAGAAGTTCCGGCAATGGTTGTACAAGTTTCTCGTAAGATAAAGAATACAAATATAAATCCAGAGTTTATCTTACGCAAAGCAGGATTCTTTGAAAGAAACAAACTATCTACAGATGTTCGTAATCGTGTGAAGAATGAAGAACTTGCATGGATCGATGAGATTGAATATTGGAATGCGATGGATTAGGAATGAGGCTATATGAAAATAGAGATTAATAAAATCATTGATGCACAACAAGATGAGATGATTGCATTAGGCAAAGAGTTGTTTATGCATCCAGAACTTGGTTATAAAGAATTTGAAACAAAAAAGATGGTTCAAGAAGAACTTGCTAAGTATGGCATTCATGTGGAAGCGGAATATTTTGAGACTGGCTTTCAAGTAAGCATTGGAGAAGGGAAGCCACATATTGGACTAATTGCGGAACTAGATGCAATTCCTGTAGAAGGACATCCATGTTCAAATCCAAAGGACCATGCGGCACATGCATGCGGACATAGTACGCAAGTCACAATTATGGTGAATGCAATCATTGCGTTAAAGAAATCAGGTTTATTAGAGAAAAAAGGAAAAGTAACATTGTTCTTTACACCAGCAGAAGAATATACCGATTTAGACTATCGACGCAAACTCATTCAAGAAGGAAAAATTCAATACATCGGTGGAAAGATGAACATGCTAGAAGCTGGTGTATTTGATGGCTGTGACTGTATTATTCACTTACATGCGATGGGTTCTACATATGCGTATGGCTATGGTTCTTCACTTGCTGGATTTAAATACAAGAAAATTATCTTCAAAGGAAAAGCGTCACATGCAGGGGTATTACCACATTTAGGTATCAATGCGCTCAATGAATTTACATTATTCAATACAGCCTTAGGGATGTTGCGTGAAACCTTTGAAGAAAAGGATATGGTACGTGTTCATGGGATTCTGACAAAGGGTGGAGATACGATTAACAGTGTTCCTTCAGAAGTAATCTATGAATGTTATATTCGTACCTTAAATCAAGATAAATTATTAGAAATTGATCACCAGATTACATCGATGGCACAACATTGTGCTGCCGCATTAGGCGGAAGTGTAGAGTTTGCGGATATGATAGGTTATCTACCATTTACACCAAATCCAGTACTTAGCGAAGTTGCATATCAGAATATCTTGGATTACACAACAGAAGATAAAATCATTGCAAATGAAAGAAGTATTGCAGGTGGTGATGTTGGTGATGTATCCTGTTTCTATCCGATGATTCAGTTTGGATATAATGGTTTTAGTGGTGCAATTCACGGGGTGGATTTTAAGATTGTAGACTCATATAAAGCATTTATAGAACCAGCAAAAATTGTATGTGGATGTATCGTTGATTTATTGGAGAAACCAGAGTTAATTGAACAAATCAAAGTTTCTCATCACAGTATGGATAAAGAAGTATATAAAACATATCTACAAGGAAAATAAATTGAGAGAGAACTGCTATCAAAAGATAGCAATTCTTTTTAAAAAATATTTGACTATTGGTCAAAAATCTATATGATTAAATTGTGAGTAATAAAGGGGGAAATTCAAATGACAGATACAGAAAAGAATGCAAGCATGGTTTGTCCAAAATGTGGTGCGAACTTAAAGATTGAGGCATATAACGATAATTACGATCAAATCGTATGTCCGTATTGTGATTACAAGAGAATTGAACCAAAGAGAAAGTCCACTGCAGAGCAGATGGAACATGAAGAAAACATCGTCTATGCAAAAGAAAAAGGATATTTGCGTGCAAATGATGAAATTGAAGAGATTAAAAAGAGACGTACTCGCAAGAGAATCGGAATTTCGATTAGTATATTATTATTTGCGGTGATTATTTTTAATTTTATTGAAAAGATGAATCGTCCTAAGGTTGATCCATTTTCTAACGTAACCATTGAATGCTCAGGTATTGATGGTAAAGGGAAATGTCAAATGAAATTAGGAGATACCAAAGATGATAAAGGAAAAATCGTTAATACAGGTAAAATCAAATACCAGATTTCTAAAACTGATGAATTCTCAAATGATGATACATTTACAGTGACAGCAGAAAGTGATACATATCAACTTACAGAAAAATCAAAGGTGTATACTGTTAGTGGTCTTGATGAATATCTGAAAAATGTAGATGAACTGAGTCAAGATAATATTGATTTATTTGTTTCAGAAGCTCTAGCAAAACAACCTGATGTTACTAAGAATTCATCTGGTGCTACATTTAACTCCATAAAAGCCAAAAAACTCATCGTTATGTCTAGTGACCAAAATAGTACAGTCTATGTGATTTCTGAAATTAACTATACGTTACAGGATGGTACAAATGTTTCGTATTATCTTTCTACATACTTTAAAAATGTAGTGCTTAGAAAGAACAGTAGTGGTGAATATTCTGTGGCTCATGGAGAATCTATGTATACTGGGAATATGATTAATCTAGTTGGTAGTAGATTCTTTACTGGATATGCAAGCCAAGAGGCAGCTGAAGCAGCAGCTAGAACAACACAAACACCAGATTCAGACTATTCCGCAATTGATATTAAGTAAACGTTATCCATGTGATAACGTTTTTTATACATACATGCATGTATAAAAACCTGTTTCCTATTATGATGATATCTTTGTTATAATAGATTGCAGAGGGTTAACTACATGACATATTTTTTTCGCTATGAACCAGATGGGGTTCATAACATGTCTATCTTCATCATACGAATTGTATTTATAGCGGTTTTGTTATTTGCGCATACGCAAAAACATAATAAAAAATTGTTAAAGATTTCTTTAACACTTGGATTATTCTTACAAGTAGTTTTGTTTTTCTGGTATTCTGGAAACCCAGTTTTATTTATGAAAGAAGGACTACCAATGTATCATTGTCGATTATCCGCAATCATGCTTGCGGCATCTTACTTCTTGAAGAAAGAAAAGTGGATGCGATACTTTGCATGGCTAGGTTTACTTGGCGCAATCATTGCATTCTCATTTCCAGATCCATCTCCATTCCTATGGCCACACATCACCAATATTACGTATATTGGCAGTCATATGTTACTGGGGATGTCTGCAGTCATCATTTTGTGTCAAGAGGAAATTGAACTGAATATAAAAGATATTTTCTTATATACAGTAACGATGAATCTTGTGATTTCTTTTGTGAATCATTTTATGGGGAGTAACTACGGTTATCTAAAAGCTTTACCAAAAATGTTTCCCTTTGATTTTATGCCAATACAGTTATTCTTTATACTTTCTGTACTCATAAGTGTCATAATTATCGTTACAGAAAAGATATATCTGTATATTCATGGAGACCATCATAAAAATGTTGAGGAAGACATCATTATTTAATGGTAAAATAGATAAGTATTATAGTTTAAAGAGGAGATTTTATGGACGATATCAAGCAGGGATTTAGAAGGTATTTTAAAGTAGGAAACCAAGGAATTATTCTTTCTTTGATTGCTTGCATTATTGGTATTGGTTTGATGACATTACCAAGAGTAATGCCAAAGTTGTTAGCAAATAAAAACAGTGCATTGATGTTTAACGCTGATGATAGTAAGCAGGATGGTAAATATACTTACATCGATATTATAGCAATTGATGATTATAGTGCTTATCAAGGTTCAGATTATTACTATGTAGCAGTTGATACAGATCGTTTATTAAACGTCGTTAAGATTGATCAAAGCATCTACAATCAGATGAAGGAACAACAAGCCTACTGGTCAACACGTGGTGATGACACAACTGGAGAGTTAGCACCAAAGCCATATCGCTTATATGGTGTACAGAAGTATTTGTCAGATGAACACATCAACGCTATTGCGGGTGCTTACAATAAAACGAATGCAGAGATGCGTAAGTATGTAGGCTCTTACTACTTCTCTAATGGGGTTGAATCCAATAAGGATACCGTCAGAGTATTATTCTTAGTAGGTATTGTATTTACTATTGGTGGTGCAGTTTCCGCATTTGAATGCAATAAGAAAAACAAGAATATTGAAAAGACAATCGCATACCTTGAAAGTACAGGTAGACTATATGAAGCGTGGAATGAATTACAGACATACTTACAAACGCATAAGGATAGCTATTGTGTCATTCTAGATAACTATGTAGTTTCGAAACAGAACGGTATGATGAGACCATATGAAGATATTCTTTGGGCATATCGTTATGTCATGAGAAGAAACTTCGTTGTCGTAAATCAATACGCATTATGTCGTTTGGTTGATGGTGACAAGATGGAACTGACACCTCCAGGCTTTGGTAAGAAGGGCGCAATTGAGGAAATCTTAAATACAATTGCGATGAAGAATCCTTCTGTTCTATTAGGTTATACAAACGAAAACCAACGTGCATATAATGAAATGACAAAACGTTAAAGAAGATATGTTCTTACAGAAATGTAGGAACATATTTTATTTTTCGCAGAAGATACGCATGAATGGGTATGCTATAATGAAAGCCAAATGAGAGTGGGATTCTATGATTAAAGAGCGTCAATTTTATCAATACTTAGTAGCGATGATGATACCTCTTGTGATTCAAGAGATTATAAATTTCTGTGTACAAATGCTAGATACAGTCATGGTTGGATCTTTGGGGGATGCGGCAGTATCGGCAGTCACCTTGGCAGGACAGCCATATTTTATATTTAATGTCTTTGCGTTTGGCTTGACTTCTGCTGGGGCAGTTATGATTTCTCAATATTGGGGACAGAAGAATATCGAAAAGATCAAACATATCATGAGTGTTATGTTATGGTCAGTTATCGTCGTATCTGTACTATATATGGGAGCTTGTTGGTTATTTCCACGACAAATCATTCATATATTTGCAAGTGATGAAAAGTTAGTAGAACTTGGTGTATCCTATCTTCAAGTAGTTGTTGTTTCATATCTATTGAATGGATTATCCATGTGGTACTTCTCATCATTATCCGCAAAGGAAAATGTTAAAATCAGTGCAGCTGTATATACGGGATCTTTCTTTGTTAATCTAATCTGTAATTTTCTTTTGATTTATGGAAACTTTGGTTTTCCAAAGTTAGGCGTTGTTGGAGCCGCAATTGGTACGATTGTCGCAAGAGCCTTCCAACTTGTATGTGCAAGTATATATGCGCGATATCACGAAAAGGATATTCGATTTGGCTTGCGTGATATTTTCGATTTTGATAAAACAATGATTCCTACTTATTTCCATTTAAGTTTGCCTGTGATTGGGGATGATTTGATTTGGAGTTTGGCGGTATCTACACAGTTAGCCATCATCGGTAGGATGAGTAGTGATTATGTTGCGGCTGCTTCTATTGCGAGTGTTGCCCAACAATTTGTAATGATTCTTGTCTATTCCATGGCGAAAAGTGCTACGATTACTACAGGAAAAGCAGTTGGGCAAGGAAATTATGAGCGCGTTAAACAAATTGGTAGAACATTTTTGGTGTTATCTGCGTTTGTAGGCATCCTTGCGTGTGGAGTTGTACTTTTCATACGTACACCAGTATTATCTCTTTACCCAAATGTAACAGTTGAGACTAAGAATCTTGCGTATCAGTTTATGACTGTTATCGCTGGTATTATGTTATTTACAGGAATTGAAAATACGTCAATTGTAGGGATTTTACGTGGTGCAGGGGATATGCATTATGCATTCCGTATTGATGCCGGTTGTATGTGGTTTATTGGCTTACCAATGGGATTACTTGCGGCCTTTGTTTGGAAATTACCTGTTACGTATGTATATTTCTTCTTGCGCTTCGATATTATTTTCAAAATTATTCTATGTATTCGTCGTATTTTAAAGGGCGAATATATTAAAGACTTTACACGTGACCCTGCATCCTAGGAGGTATTTATGTATTACGGAAATATAAAAGAATATGACATTGCGGATGGTCCGGGGGTGCGTGTATCACTCTTTGTATCGGGTTGTACAAATCGTTGTAAAGGGTGTTTTCAACCACAGACATGGAGTTTCTGTTATGGCAATTTATATACCGAAGAAGTTGAAAATCGTATTCTAGATGCTCTAGGAAGAGAGTATATACAAGGGCTAACACTTCTTGGTGGAGAACCATTTGAACCAGAGAATCAGGTAGAGCTTGTCAAACTTCTTCGTAAAGTAAAACAGCGCTATCCAGAAAAAGATTTATGGAGCTATACAGGCTTTGTCTATGAACGTGACCTTGTAAAGGGTGGAAGAAGATACACTGAAGTTACTGATGAAATGTTGGACTTATTAGATGTTTTGATTGATGGACCATTTATGTGGCAGAAGAAGAATCTTCGCCTGATGTATCGTGGCTCAGAAAATCAACGTGTGATTGATCTTAAGAAAACCCGCAAAGAGGGGAAAGTTGTATTACTAATTGAATGAGAGTGGAAAAAAGAATTCCATTCTCATTTTTACATGGTATAGTAATGATTGCGTGGCCGTAAAAGATTAGATAAATTCGCCATGCATGTACTAAAATGTTGTATTTGGAAATAAAATATAAAAGGATTTTATCTAGATGATGTAGATAAAATAGCAGTATTCTTTGATGGTTATCTATGTTCAAGAGTACAGCGCATCTTTCAAAGGACAACGAAATATCGCATTCTGAAGAAAGAGGAGTAGATTATGAAGAATAAGAACATCTTAGGACATTTACAGATTATCGTGTCCTCATCACTGTTTGGCTTAATGCCGTTGTTTACAAAGATGGCATATAGCTATGGCGCAACCCCAATTACAGTTGCGTTCTGTCGTTGTTTCTATGCGACAATCATTCTTGCACTAATATTGCCACTCATGAAGAAAAATATCTTCTCGATTGAGCGTGCACAAATAATTCCAATGTTGAAAATTGCGATTCCATTTGGGTTAATTCCTGTTGCGCTATTTAATGCCTATACACATTTGGATTCGGGTATGGCAACGATTCTGTTTTATACACATCCAATCTTTGTTATGTTATTGTCAATTCTGATGTACCATGCATTTCCATCTAAGAAACAAATACTATGTATGGTTTTATGTTTAGCAGGTATTGTCCTATTAAACGCAATTCAAGGGGAAGTTAAGATTGTTGGTGTAGCTATCGCAATTCTTGCAGGATTTATCTATAGCGTCTATGTAATTGCTTGTGATCAAAAGGGGATTGATAAAATCGATCCAACTGTACTATCCTTCTGGATTAACTTCTTTGCGTCCATTGCGGTAGGTGTCATTGGCATCGCTAGTGGTCAGCTGATGATTGTTACAGAACCGATGGGACAGGTATCTATGTTTATCCTTGCGTTAGTGGTGTCTGTTATTGCGGTCTTACTATTCCAACATGGTGTATTAATTACTGGTGGTTTAAAGGCTTCGCTACTTAGTACATTTGAACCACTCACAAGTTTATTTATCGGTGTGATTGTATTCCATGAGTTATTAACAGTACGTCAATGGATTGGAATTGTACTCGTCCTTGTATCTGTTATTCTACTTGTCATACCATTTGGAGCGAAAAAAGAAAGCTAAATTTATAGGGAGATACACATCTTGTATTTCCTTTTTATAGTGCGTTTTGAAAGCGAATAATATTAGTTGACGAGCAAAACGAAAAGTATTATATTTAACTTAGTTAGTTTAGTGTAACTAACTACTGAAAATTATGCCGGAAGAACTCATTGTAGAACATTGTGCACCGACATTAGCTGGTGTCAAAACAGGGAACCTTTTTAACTGTGGTTATTCTTGTAAAGAACAGTTAATGAAACAGATTGCGGAAATCAATCATCGCTTCAGGAATTGTGATCTTAGAATGACTGTCCTTAGTTATCCAAAGGATCGAGCACTTATATATCTGTATCGACCAACATGGTTGGCAACAGATTTATCGAAAGAAGATGTTATTTCGATTCTGAAAGAAAGAGGGTATCCTATTGAAGATATGTCTGCATGTATTGATGTATTAAGTCAACGCATTCAATCATCAGGGCAGCGTGCATTCCCGCATGAAATTGGATGTTTCTTGGGGTATCCAGCAGAAGATGTTCGAGGTTTTATTGAGGATAGTAAACCTTGTAAACTTGTCGGAACTTGGAAAGTTTATGGCAATGAAGAGATGGCAAAACATCTATTCCAAATATATGAGAAATGCACATATGCATATTTGGAACATTTTGAAAAAGGAATGTCTTTAGAGCAGTTAGTTAGATTTGTCTAAATTAAAGGAGGAAAAAATCATGAGTAAAGTAGCAGTTGTGTACACAAGTACAACAGGTAACACAGAAAAGATGGCAGAGGCTGTCGCTGAAGGTGCAAAGAGCAAGGGAGCAGAAGTTGTTGTTTTAACAGCAGATGCATTCAACGCTGGTGAAGTAGCTAATTATGATGCAATCGCATTTGGTAGTCCAGCAATGGGTGTTGAACAGCTTGAAGAGAGTACTTTCGAACCAATGTTCGCAGATGTTGAAGGTAGCCTAGCTGGTAAGAAGGTTGGACTATTTGGCTCCTATGGTTGGGGTGATGGCGAATGGATGCGTACATGGCAGGATCGTGTAGCAGCAGATGGAGCTGTATTAGTACAAGATGGTGTTATGGCAAACTATGAACCTGATGATGGTGCATTAGCACAGTGCAAAGCATTAGGAGAAGCATTAGCTTAAGTAAAGATATGAAATAAAAAACTGTCACTTTCTAAAGATGGAAGGTGACAGTTTTTATAATTCTCTATACAAAAGGTAATCCCTTTATTCGGGATTACCTCATTAATTTGCGACACCATGATGCGCAGTATAGCTACCTGACGTTAGGGAAGAGAAATGATATCCATTCTGTAGACCCCAGATAATAATACGTTCTACCGCATCAACTGAGAAACCTTTAGAATCATGCTGTAACACAACAGAAGGGCGATTGTTTGCGGAAACATTTTGGACTTGAGTTGTTACATTCTCAAATACTTCATCTGCAGTGGAAGCTCCGCCCGCATCACCACTGGATACATTCCAGTCAAAGTAAGTATAGCCCTTTAAAGCAGCTTGTCTTACTAATGCCGTCATGATACCAGAAGTATAGTTACGGCTGACTGTATTAGAAGAACCACCTGGGAAACGGAATAGATTTGCGTATGTTCCTGTCTGTTGATAAATGATATTATTCATTGCGTTAAAGTCATTCCAGAATGCATCAGTACTGGAATATACATTTGAGTAATCATGCGTGTATGAATGCTCCGCAACAACGTGACCTGCTTGTGCTTCCTTTTGAATCATATAAATATAATCCGGTTGTAAAGCAGTTACGAAGAAGGTTGCTGGGATGTTGTACTTTGCAAGTACATCTAATAGACGTTGTGTATGTGCACTTGGTCCATCATCAAATGTTAAGTAGATTGTTTTATTGTCTTCTGCTTGAATTTGATTTGCAGGAAGATCTTGTACATGCACGATTCGTTGAACAGTTGTTTCATTATTATGTGCATCCTTACATGTATAAGTAAGAGTATAATCACCAGGAGTATTGACATCCACACTACCACTAACGACTGTGTTTGCGGTAATATCTCCATCAAGATCATCGATAGCTGTATAAGAATCCGCAAATTCATTTCCACGTATCCATGTGATATCATTACCACCCACAAGTGTAATAACTGGACCTTTACGATCATCATAAACAATCTTGCGTTCTACTGTAGATTTATTACCGTGAGAGTCAATAACTTTATAAGTTACGACACCATCTTTTTCTTCACGTACAACTTTATCAGTTAAATCACCATCAAAATTATCAACTGCAGTATATCCTTCTTCTTCATATGGATGATTGAAGAGGGTATAACTATCAGGATTAGATGTAAGTGTAATCTTTGGTGGAGTCGTATCTTGTACAACGACTGTACGTTCTTGAGATGCCTTTAATCCATCTTTTTCAGCTGTGTACTCAATTTTATAAGAACCTAATTTACTCGTATCAACTGTACCTTTTGTTTCGACATCTATTTTTTCACGAAGGAAGCTAAGAATCGTACCTTGTTTATAGGCTATAGCACCTTGATCTTCATAGTTTGATTTATATTCTACTAGCGTTGTTTGATCGCCATTAACATTAATTACGACTTCCCATTTATTTAACAATAGTACAAGACTTGCACTAAATAAAAATAAGACAGTAACGAAAATCAAAAACTTTGTTAATGGTTTTTGGATTGTCTTTTTATTCATATAAATACCTCACCATCTATTCTAACATCAATAACAATAAAAAGAAAAAAACCACCAGTTTTTATCACTGATGGTTTCTTAAGATTTTATTTACTAAATAGATCTTTAGCCTTGTCGATTAAGTTTTCACCAGCTTCTTTCGCTGCGTTAGCTACTTTCTGTAAATCATCAAGACCGAGCTTACCATCTTCGCCAAGAAGACCCTTTACGATGTCGTTCTTCTTTACTTCAGCAGCGATACGGTCAAAGTCTTCCTTTGTTAACTTTCCATCATCGCCTAAGATTCCCTTTAATACTTCATTGTTTGCTGCGAAAGTCTTTAACTTTTCAGGACTCTTCTTTAATTCTTCAATCGCTTTATTAGCTAATTCTTGTACATTAATATCTGACATTTTAATTTCTCCTTTTAGGTTGAAGATATCATAGAAGATATTTATCTTCTACACAAGCAAAACTATTTCGTCTCACTTGCATCCTTTGTAGATGTGATAGGAAAGTGGATTTCATCCGCATAGATAAAACTTTCTATACGAGATGTATACTGTTGGATTGTATCTAGAATTCTAGGCATTTGGTCATCTGCATTATCTGGCTGAATACGCTCTACAATAGAAACTTCAATCATACCGAAAGCAGGGTTATGCATGATTTTGTCATACCATTCTGAATCGGCTAGAAGCACACTGTATGCATGTTTACCTTTTTCGTTTTGTGAGACTAACCAAAGTTCGATTCCAAGTGTGCGGTGGTCTAATGCAATGATAAACTTTAGATAGCGGTCATATAAAAACGCATCATGAATAGAGAAGTAACTGAAATCCATAAACCCAGGTGTAATCTCACTGACAGTGAACATAGAAGGGATGGAATTATGTAATTTCGTAAAATAGTTCATGATTTCGATATATGCAACCTGTATATCACCTTGATTTACTACTTTTTGATAGGTATCAAGATAATAGTTCATATCTTTTGCCATAGAAACAACCTCCACATAATCAGATTATACTTCATATAACTTTAAGATTATATGATTTTATCATACTTCATGATTCATATATAATAAAGAACGGAGGTTCATTCTATGAATTTTGATAAATTAAAAAATAACAGCCGTAATATCCTAAGATCAATAGGGCTAATCATTCTGGCACTTGCTATCTATAATGTTGTTTCAGACGTCGTAGTTAATCTTGGAAATAGTTTCTTTACGGATGAACAGATTGAAGCACTGAGTTACTATTTCTTTGATACAGTTATCTGCGTACTAACATGTATCTTATTATATGCGGTGTATTACTTTACTTCTAGAAAGAAAACTGGATCTGTATTAGTGAATTCTAAGATGCCTAAATGGTTTATTGTTCCATTTGCAATTATAATTACACTTGGTATGGGTTTAGTGAGTGCACTATGGTTAGACTTTGCATACAATCAGCTTGCAGATGTTCCATTTGTAGCACAGAGCGTTGAAAGCTTTGACTCTGCTTGGTCTACAATTGGAGAAGATCCATATATTTGGGTATGCTTATCCGTTGTTATCTTTGGCCCAATCGCAGAGGAGTTACTATTCCGTGGTATTATTCATAACTCGATTAAGAAGGTATGTAATCCATTTGTCGCAATTATATTATCTGGTTTGATGTTTGGTATCTGGCATGGTGAATTTGTACAGTCTGTATATACAACATTCTTTGGTATCGCTCTAGCAGTGGTATATGAATACAGCGGTTCTTTATGGGTACCGATTGGTATGCATATCTTGAATAACTTTACATCCACATTACCACCAGCGCTTGATACAACTTCTAACTACTTACTAATCACACGCATAGAAGAGATTAGTTTCCTACCTACAATATTATTACTTATCTACATGATTCATACGATCCATAAGAAGGAGAAAGAAAACCATGAAATTAATTCTGTATCATGCTAATGCAATGATGAAAGAGATTGCCGAAAATTGGGCAAAAAAAAATCAAATTGAAGTAACCGTATTATCTGAATTATTAACTGCTGAAAGTGTAAAACTTGCGAAGGGTTATGACGGAATCATCAACTCACAAGCTGCAGGAACTATCGATAAAGAAATCTATAGTACATTACGTGAATATGGCATTCGCCAGATCGCGCTAGTTAGTGCAGGATATGAATTATATGATTTAAAACTTGCAACTGAAAATAACTTAGTTATCACAAATGTTCCAAGTTATTCACCAGAATCTATCGCAGAATATACAGTATTAACAGGATTAAACCTTATACGTAATAACAATACTATCATTGCTAATGTCGCAAGGAATGATTTCCGTTGGCAACCATCTATCTGTGGAAGAGTTATGGGTGATATGAAAGTTGCGATTATCGGAACAGGTAGAATCGGACAAATCACAGCGAGATTATTCCATGGATTTGGATGTGAACTTGTTGGATTTGATCTATATCAGAATGAAGGAATTAAGAGTATCTTGACATATAAAGACTCGATCGAAGAAGCTGTTAAGGATGCAGATATTGTTTCCATTCATATGCCTGCGACAGCAGAGAATCACCATTGCTTTAATTATGAGATGTTTAAGAAGTTTAAGCCAGGTGCCATCTTACTAAACATGGCAAGAGGTTCTATTGTTGATACAGAAGGATTATTAAAGGCGTTAGATGAAGGAATTCTATCTGGTGCAGGTATTGATACCTACGAATATGAAATGCCATATATTCAAAAGGATTATCAAGATAAGGCAATTGAAGATGAGGTCTTTGCACGCTTAGTACATCATCCACGTGTGATGTATTCACCACATATTGCTTACTTTACAGATGAAGCAATCAAGAACCTTGTAGAAGGTGCTTTAAATGCTGCGGTTGAAGTGATTACAACAGGAACATCTAAATCTAGAGTAAACTAGGCATATTCTTTGTATTTTATGCTTACTTTGACTATCATCAAAGTAAGGAGTAAAGAAAATGAAAAAAATATTGATTCTCGCTTTATCATTGTTTTTAGCTGGATGTATGGTTACTAAGACAAGTGAAACATCCAGTAGCTATCAAACAATTACATCAACAGAGGCTCAAAAGATGATTGAAGAAAACAAGGATGTAGTCATTCTTGATGTTCGAACAGCAGACGAGTATGCAAGTGGACATATCCCTAACGCTATCAATCTTTCCAATGAAGATATTCAAGCAGGTAAGGTGGATAGCTTAAAGGATAAGAAACAGCTCATTATGGTATATTGCCGTAGTGGTAACCGTAGTCGTCAAGCAGCACAGAAACTAGCTGAACTAGGCTATACAAATGTTGTAGACTTTGGTGGTATCCAAAGTTGGCAAGGAGATATTGAAAAGTAAAAACTGGTTAAAAACCAGTTTTCTTTATGATAAATGCTCAGCTTTGCAAATTTCTTTTTCATGTTGTAAAGCAAACCAAAGTTTTGTACCATCACCAATCTCATCAGATTCTAAACGTATGGGTGTAAAGTTTAACTTCTCCATGATACTTGCATTCACTAGACGACGAGGTTCATCAACCTCGAAAGAATAGTAATAAGGTTCTGGCTTTGTATCAGGCCCATATTGTGCAATATCAGGATCTAGTGCAATAGCAGTATATAAATCCGTATTCTCATACGAATAACGTAATGCATGGTCTTTAATCATCTGTACCATGTTACGGAATATTGATTGTCTACGATAGGCAGTAGTTACATATGCATTTGTAACTAGTAAAGCTTCTCCTGAAACTAATAGTGAGGAGCTTTCTTTATTTGGCGGATAAGTAATATTTGGAAAGTAATTTCCACATAGACAATAATGCTCAAGATAGGTCCAATCAGATTCGTCTGCACAGAAGTTAAATACTTTCTCATTGGTTAATAGTGTATCCATGGATGCATGTAATCCTGAGATATCCGCAATAATCGTATCCCCCTCATATACTAATATTGTGATACGTTCTAATACATTACGATCAATCTCACTAACGTGCTTAATCTCTTTACCGTTTGATGAAATCACTGGTAAAGCAAATAAACAGTATACATAGTTACCAATAGGTAAAACAGAATAATAGTCAGTATGAATATCGTACCAATCTAAAAGAGTATATGTATCATTTGGTAAATACTTCTCTAATCGAGTTAATGCTTTTGTTAAGTATGTTATCGAAAGGTTATCCATGATTGAATTTTAACATTTTTGATGATAAATGGATGGGAAATTGAATACAAGAATTATCCATTGTAAAATACAGATAGTATGTATTTTACAATTTAGTAATAGAACTCGACAAAAGGAGAACTGGGATGAAGACAGTAATGGATAATAATACAAATCATTTCGAACTACGCTTTGGTTATGTTGTAAATATATTCTATAAAATAAAAAATAAACCAATGCCTAAACAGTTAGATTTATTAAATGAATGGTTTCCTTCGTTGATTGTTCAAGAAAGGAATAATGAAGGTGTAAAAGAGGCTCCAACATACAATGATCTAGAACGGATAATATATGCTACAAAATATCAACATACATTTTATGGTACAGGTGATGTTCGTGTAACACATATCATTGGAAAATTAGTTGGAACGACATCTAGTAATCAGGAAAAAGAGCGAAAAAGTGCAGAACTGATTCAAAAGAAGATTTCTCGAATTATGCTAAACGGGAATCAAGTTATGATTAAAACATTTCAACATATTGGTGAGAAGATAAATGATTTTGATCAAAAACAACAGAAAATCTTTCACAAAAAACTTGAAGAATTTATAATACAAACCGCTTCGAGATATTACGAAAAAGAAGAGTATATAAGGGAAAACGAACTCTTTTCGTTTGATGATGAAGTATTTGACCAGATTATTTATAATTCATTTTATCAATTACAATTACAGAATCATGATAGTTTAATCAATGCTTATCTTTGGTTATTACTTGGTAGTTTGCTTAGAAATGAATGTGGACGTATCACACGTGCGTACGATAGTTCATTTGTGCCATTATATAAAACACCTGGGGAATCAGAAACATTATTAGACAAATTGAACTACTTAATGAATCCGGAAGAATATTCACCATATTATGTCGGAGATGACATGGATAAACGATATCCTGGAATAGAGTGGTATTGTGATGAATGTATTGATCATTTAAATGAGCAAGAGGGATTTGACGATCATTTGCCAGTATGGCAATGCAGAAAATGTGGTTATTTAAATATTATTGGTGATGAAGAAATCTATATGAATAAAGAGGGATATGACCATCAAATACAAAAATTTGATATAGATTTATTACAAAAAGCCATTAAAGATAGAAAAAAAGAAATAGAAAAATGACATGGATTAAATTCATGTCATTTTTTTGGGTATTTAATTTAACCTTCCAATAGAATAATCTGTACTTGCATGCATGAGAATTCATAAAATACACGTGATTTCTGAAATACAATACAACGAGGACAGGGAGGGTTTATGAAAAAACTGATACAATTAATTGCTAGTATTTTTATTGTCATTTCAATGACAGCTTGCAGTAGTAATCAAGTAACAAATAATACATCAACAAAAACTACTGAAACAAAACAATTGTTAGATTTGAGTGGAAAATGGATTCAAGAAATAAAAAAAGATGAAGGATATGTAGCTGCGGAAATTCGTAAGGATGGACAGATTGGTGTATTCATAAATTTAAAGAATGATGAGATTCCATGGACATACTGGGTTGGTACATATGATGCTCCAAAAGATAGTAAAGATGAATACAAATGGACATCCAAAAATACATATACTGGTAATGGTTTGATGGCATCTAACGATAAAGAAAAAGAGTTTACTTATAAAGATGGAAAAATAAGTTTCTCTTATACAATCCAAGGTAAAACTGTAACTATAAACTTGGTGAGAGGAGATTGGGAGACAAAAAATATTCCAAGTGATGCATTCAGTTCTTCGCAAGATACAAAACATACTTCAGAAAATAAACAGGCAACAGAGTCAACGCAGAATGATTTTCAACCATTGGAAATCCGAGATTATGGATGGTATCTCTCTAATGGAAAATACTTATATTATTATGTAAAAATATATAATCCAAATAAAAATGTTGCTGTAAGATACCCATCCTTTAAATTACAGGCACGTAGTAGTGATGGAAGTTTATTAGGAATGAATGATCAAACTCTATCTATCATTTATCCTGAACAGGAGTTTATCTATGGGTCGCAGGCATTTAGCGTAGATGACGTGCCAGCCTCAGTTGAATTCACTATGATGGATGTAAAAGATAGAAATCGTGTCAATATTAAATTACTTGGCTCTTATGAGCCACTTCAAGTAATTAATACAGCAGTTCGTTCAGATAAAATTTTAGGAGAGGTATATAATCCGAATTCGGATACTTATAATTCAGCCATGGTAGTAGCAATATGCCGTGATGAGAACGGAAATTTTGTGAAAGTAGGTACTGACTTTATTTCTGATGTTCAAGCAAAATCAAATACTGCATTTTCTATGTATGCATATGATACATCTTCGTTCTATAGCGTTGAGTATTACGCATATCAGTGGTAAAAAACATGCATGATTCTACTAAGAATCATGTTTTTTTTGACTATAATATTTGATGATTATGATAATTTTATGCTAAATTGAAAATTGAAGAGTGATTTATTCTGCTAATTTATAAATTGCCGCATTTAGGAAATAGATTAGTATTGAGATAGATAATTTATATTAATATCCTTTAGATAGAGGTATTCAATGATTACTTTAATAGAAAGACAAATTGAAATTATAACCTTATTGTTATTGAAAGATGATTGGTGCATTGCTGAAGATCTTGAAGATGCATTTTCTGTTAGTAATCGTACAATCCGTAATGATATAGCGCAAATAAAAATATTTTTAAATACTTATGGTGCGGAATTAAAATCAGAACCACATAAAGGTTATCTAGTTATTGCAGATATTGATTCAAGACATAAGATTCTAGGGCGACTTGAATCTGCAAAGTCTCTATCCCAAGAAGAAATAGTAAAAGCAATTTGTATTCTTTTATTGAGCTTTGAATGTACAACATATAACAAGTTGGCCTCATATTTAGAAATAAGTAAGCAGACATTAATAAAGTATATGGATGCTGCTGAAGTAGCTTTAGCAAATCGTAAAATAACAGTATGTAAAATAAAAGGAAAAGGTTTAAGTATTCTAGGAACTGAATTTAATATCCGTGAATACACAAAGCAATTAATTAATGAATCAGAATTAAGTAGTTTTATAGTGGCAATTACCGAGAAAACTTTCCTAAATGGATCATCTTTAAAAATTGCTAGACAAATTATCAGTGATATTGAACTTGATTCTAAAGTGCATTTTTATGAACAAAGAAGGCTAGAACTTCTATTGAGCTATTGTTTATATCGAATTTCAATGGGGAAGACAATTACGGAATATGACTTAGATATTAAAAAGGGTATTTCTATCAAAGGTAGTGAATGTAATTTGTTTTATAAATCATTAAAGACATTTCCGATATCAGATTATGAAAAAAATTATTTTATATCAATATTATTAGAAACGAAGGTTAAGCATTTAAATAAAAAACATGATAACAACAGTGATGCCGAACAACTTGCAAAATTTCTTATGAAAAAACTGCAGTTGTTGCATCCATTTAGAAAACAAAATACAGAACATTTTTTAACTGGATTGACTTCACATCTTACTGTTGCACTATATCGTATAAGAAATAATATTCCAATTCAAAATGAATTACTTGAACAGATAAAGATACGAATTGCATTAATTTATCTATATACAAAGCAACAACTATTATCACAAGAAGATAAGTATGATGTGATATTTGATGAGAATGAAATTGCGTATGTTGCCATGTACTTGGCTAGTACTTTCGAAACAAGTTTGCAATTTGACATGAAGATTAAAGTTTTAATTGAGTGTTCTTTTGGAACTACTACAAGCGCAATTTTAGATTCGAGAATACGCCAGTTAATTACTGAATATGAGATTGTAGGACCGTTCTCTACGACAGAGACAAAGAAGTATTTAGATAAAGAAAAAGTAGATTTAATTATTACTACTCATGAGGGGACCAACTATAGATATCCAACTTTAATTGTAAATCCACTTCTAAATCCAGAGGATGCCGATTATATTCATGCACGCATATTCCAATTATCATATGAGAAAATGTGCGAAAGCTTTATGGATAGCTATCTAAGTCAAGATGACAATAAGTCAAAAGTTGTAAGTATCAATGATTTAATTATGAGAAATGATATTCAGATACTCGATAAATGCGATTCTTGGGAAGAAGCAATACAAATTGCAGCAGCACCATTACTAAACGCTGGAAAGATAGAACAGCGATATGTATTAACGATGATTGACGCAGTAAGAACTTTAGGAACATATATGGTCTTATTGCCAGAAACTGCTTTTGTACATGCTGGTAATGATAGTGGAATATTTGAAGACTGTTGTTCATTACTTGTATTAAGACATCCGATTATTTTAGGGGATGGAAAGGGTAAGCTAGTAAGAAATATTATAGTTCTTGGTGTAAAAAATAGAGAAAAATTGACCCTATTAGACATAGTATCCATTTTCCAAGAAGAAAAGAATAGAGTACTACTTTCTGATAAGAATATAGATATAGATACAATTTTAGAATTGCATAATTAGAGAGGTAAATATGGAAGAACTAATTCAAAAGAAAAATATAGAAGTGAATCTTGATGTTGATAACTGGGAAGATGCCATTAAAGGCGTAGGTAATTTATTGATAAGTAGTAAACAAATTGAAGAAGGTTATATAAATAGCATGATCAATAGTGTCAAAGAACTAGGACCATATATTGTATTGTCACAAGGTTTTGCATTAGCACATGCTGCACCAAACTCAGAAACAGTACATGAGCCTTCACTTGCGATAGTTACTTTAAAAAATCCTGTTAAATTTGGCAGTCCAAATGATCCAGTAAAAGTATTGATGTGTTTAGCATGTACAGATAAAGCAACTCACTTAGATTTATTATCTAAAGCAGCAAAGAAACTTATGCAAGAGAATTTTGTGGAACATGCTGCTAAATGTAAAACGTTAGATGAGTTATATCAAGTAATAAATGATTAATAGAAAGGAGGAATAAAAATGAAAAAGCCAAAGATTCAATGTGTATGTGGATTTGGATGCGGTTCTTCTTTGATGTTGAGAATGGCAATCGATGATATTTTGAAGAAACATGAGTTAGAAGCAGATACATTCTGTGGTGATGTTGGAACTTGTTTAAGTAATCAATGTGATTCAATCTTTATATCAAAAGAATTAGCAGAAAGAATTAAAGATCGTGCAGATGTACCTGTAATCGTAATTGAAGATTTTATGAATAGTAAAGAAGTCGAAGATAAAACTTTAGATTACATGAATTCTCTGCAATAAAATTCAAATGAAAGGAGATAGAAAATATGTCAGTTTTGAATTTTATAATTAAAGAAATTTTTGGACAAGGTGCTATTTTCCTTGCTCTAGTCGCAATGGTGGGCTTAATTTTACAGAAGAAAAAACCTTCAGAAATTGTTAGAGGAACATTGATGACAGCAATTGGTTTCTTTGTATTAAATACTGGTACAGGTTTAATTACTGGAAAATCAATTGATGGTATTATCGCAACATTTAATACTTTAATGCCTGGTAATGCTGCTGCGCCAGCTTCAGTTGATATTGGTGCGGAATATGGTACACAAATTGGTGTAGTAATGTTGATTGGTTTTGCATTTAATATTTTAGTTGCACGCTTTACAAAATGGAAATCGGTATTCTTAACAGGTCACATGTTATATTGGTTCCCATTTGTATTTATTGCGGCTGGTGTTGATGCTGGTTTAACAGGTGGTAAGTTAATTGGCTTTGCTGCTGTATTTACAGGTCTATATATGGTAATAGCACCAAATTTAATGCGTCCATTAGTGAAAGCAGTAACTGGTAAAGATGATTTTACAATTGCACATCCAACAACAACATTATCTGTTATTGCTGGATTTGTAGCAGGTTTAGTTGGAGATAAATCAAAGAGTTGTGAAGATTTAAAACTACCTGCGTCCTTAGGTTTCTTAAGAGAAGTATCTATTACTGGTTCAATTTCGATTGCGCTAGTATATCTCATTCTATTTGGTGTTGTAAGCTCACAGGGATTAGTTCCGGCTGAAGTATTTGGATATACTGGTAGTTTCTTTACATACTTATTTACACACTCAGTATACTTTGGTGTTGGTGTAACTGTTATGTTACAAGGTGTACGTATGTTAATTGCTGAGATTGTCCCAGCATTCAAGGGAATTGCTGAAAAGTTAGTTCCAGGTGCCATTCCAGCATTAGACTGTCCAGTATTATTTGGATATGGACCTAACTCATTATTAATTGGTTTCATCGTTGCAGTAATTACTTCAACAGCTACAATTTTATTGACAAGAGGAATGTTCCCGACAGTAATTATTCCATTGATCTTCACGTGTTTCTTTGAAAACGGATGTGCAGCAATTATTGCAAATGCAAAAGGTGGAATTAGAGGAACAATTATTGCATCAGCGTTAAACGGTGTAATTATGGTTCTCTTAGTTGGATTTGGTGCATATTTCTTTAATAAGACAATTCAACCATGGATGTTAGTATATGGTGGTCAGGACTTCTCATTATTTGGAATTATTGAAGGTATTATTGCTAGATTGATTCCTTAATAAGGTGGTTATTAAAAATGGGAATCGAATATATAGAAAAAATTGTAAAACTTATTAATGATGTTGAAACTCATGAGAGTGAAAACATATTGAAAGCGGCGTCGAAAATTTGCAATGCAACTTTAAAAAATAAGTCTATATACATTTTTGGTGCAAGTCATGCTGGAATTTTAAGCCAAGAGGCCTTTTACAGAGCGGGTGGCTTAATAAACATTAATCCAATTTTTGCGCCTGAAGTAAGTGTAGATAGGTCTCCAATTACATTAACAAGTAAAATGGAAAGACTGGTTGGATATGGAGAAACTATAGCTGAATCAGTAGGTTTTGAAGAGGGAGATATATTAATCGTTCACTCTGTATCTGGTAGAAATCCAGTAACAATAGAGATGGCTAATATGGCTAAATTGAGAGGTGCAACTGTCATTGGAATAACAAATATGTCTTATTCTGAAAAGGTTACATCCCGTCATCCTTCAGGAAAGAAAATGTATGACTTATGTGATATTGTTATTGATAATCATGGAGAAATTGGTGATGCATGTATTTCGTTAGAAAATGCTCCTCAGAAAGTGGCTCCTACATCTACGGTTATTGGAGCTACAATTCTAAATAGTATTTTTTCTGAAGCAGCAAAGTTAATCTCAGAAGCAACTAATGGTGAAATGATTCCTATATTTGCAAGTGCAAATATGGATCATGGAGATGAGTTCAATAAAAAACTATTTAATAAATATAAAGAAGTAATTCATTACAAATATTAGATAGTGCTAGATGAATTAGGTTAATAAGTTTCTAAAATGCAGAAGACAGGATGCCGTAAAGAGATAATATCTTTACAATAAACAACCTGTCTTTTTTTATTATTTAGACTTTATTGTGATAGTTGGATTGACACCACATGTGATACCAACTAAATTTAATATATATGTGTGTATACGAACAAATTCATAAACATATTAAGGAGGGTCTTAATGAATACAATTGAATATTACTTACAATATCCATATCGCTTAGAGATTGTTCCTGATGTAGATGAGGGTGGATATGTCGCAAGCTATCCTGAACTAAGTGGTTGTATTACAGTTGGTAAAACGTTGGATGATGTTGTTAAGAATGCTGAAGATGCTAAAAGGGAATGGATCATTGCTGCTTTGGAAAATCATATTGCTATTCCGGACCCAACAACTTCTGAGTATTCTGGACAATTTAAGTTACGTCTTCCAAAGAGTCTTCATCGATCTTTAGCGCAACACTCTAAAGAAGAGGGTGTTAGTATGAATCAATATTGTGTATATCTATTATCAAAAAATGACGCAATTAAAAATAGTAAATAAGCACATTAAAAAGCCAGACTAGCTGGCTTTTTGTGTTAGTTATTTCTATCTTTCATTGTTGGGAATAAGAGTACATCACGGATGGAATCTGTTCCTGTTAACAACATTACGAAGCGGTCGATACCGAAACCGATACCACCTGTTGGAGGTAGACCGTATTCAAGTGCCTCTACGTAATCTGTATCCATCTCGTTGGCTTCATCATCACCAAGTTCTTTTGCCTTGAGCTGAGCTTCGAAACGTTCTCTTTGGTCGATAGGATCGTTAAGCTCTGTAAAGGCATTATCCATTTCAATACCATTTACTAATAACTCAAAACGATCTGTGAAACGTGGATCTTCTGGGTTCTTCTTTGCTAGTGGTGAAATTTCAATTGGGTGACCATATACGAATGTTGGTTGTACAATCTTATCTTCACAGAATTCTTCGAAGAATAGGGAGATGATATGTCCAACTGTCATCTGGTGTGGTTCAACTGTAACGTGGTGTTCTTGTGCAAGCTTGTATGCTTCTTCAACACTCATTGGTTGCCAGAAGTCAACACCAGTTACTTCCTTAACAGCATCTACCATGTTCCATCTCTTGAATGGAGCCTTTAATGAAATGTCCTGACCCATGAACTTGAAGTCTGTTGTACCACAAACCTCTAATGCAACATGTTCAAATAAACCTTCGTTTAATTGCATCATGCCTTCTAGGTCTGTGTATGCACAATATGCTTCCATTGTTGTAAATTCTGGGTTGTGCTTGAGGTCCATACCTTCATTACGGAAGATACGTCCAATTTCATATACTTTTTCAAGTCCACCAACGATTAATCTCTTTAGTGGTAACTCAGTCGCAATACGTAAATAGAAGTCCTTATCTAATGCATTGTGGTGTGTGATAAATGGTCTAGCATTTGCACCACCTAAAATTGGCTGTAAGATAGGTGTTTCTACTTCAAGGTATCCTTGGCTATCCATATAACGACGGATTGCGCTTACGATACGTGGACGTAAGATTGCAATCTTACGGGATTCATCATTCATGATGAGGTCAACGTATCTTCTACGGTAGCGTTCTTCCTTATCTTGTAAACCATGGAACTTATCTGGAAGAGGGCGTAGTGCCTTTGAAAGGTGTGTATACTCATGTGCTTCAACGGATAATTCACCAGTCTGTGTCTTGATAACTGTACCGCGGATACCGATGATATCACCTAAGTCACTTGCCTTAAATAATTCATAGATTTCATCACCAATAATTCGCTTATTGATAACGACCTGAATCTTACCTTCACGATCTAAGAGGTGAATGAAGCCTAACTTACCCATTCTTCTCTTTTGCATGATACGACCTGCGATGGAAACTTCAGCGTGTAAGCTTTCCAATTCTTCGGCACTCTTTTCACTATATTCGTTCTTGATGAGCTGAGAATTGCTTGTGCGATGGAATGCTTTACCAAATGGGTCAATACCTTGTTCACGTAAGGCGTTCATCTTCGCAATACGGGCTTCTTGTTGGTCTGTTAGACGAACTTCTTCAACAGCTTTGACAAGTTTCTTTGCATTCTCCTTGATTGCTTGTTTTGTACTTTCAAGTGCAGCTTGTGCTTCTTCTAATGCTTTTTGTCTTTGAGCGAGTTCCTTTTGGAGTTGCTCAGTAATGTTGTTCATTTCTTCTGCCATATGATGACCTCCTTTTCATATAAAAAGCTCTACGTCAAGGGACGAGAGCTTTGTTCGTGGTACCACCCTAATTTACAGTATCTAATACTGCCTCATTTTTGATTGTTAACGCGATCGCGGAATGACTCGGGAGTCCTTGTCAACATATATCCTCTCTGTTTCACTTTCACCATCAGAAACTCGCTGTAAGATACTCTATATGTTCTATCTCCGTCGTTGTCCTTCAACACGCATAGTGTAACAATTTTTTATCAAAACTGCAATCAACTTTACTGGTTTTCTTCAGTGTTTTCTGGTTCTTTTGATAAAAGTTTGTTTACGATAATTCCGAGAATTAATGCACAAGCTACAGAAGTGATTGTAATCTTACCGAAGCTTAATGATAATCCACCGATACCTGAGATTAAGATACTTGAGATAACGAATAGGTTTTTGTTGTGGTCTAAGTCAATCTTCTGTACCATCTTTAATCCACTCACGGCAATAAACCCGTAGAGCGCCATACATACACCACCCATAACACATGCTGGGATAGTGGAGATAAATGTAACAAATGGTGTAAAGAATGAGATTAAGATACATTCAATTGCAGCACCGATAATTGTTAAGACAGATGCGTTCTTTGTGATAGCTACACAAGCAACTGATTCACCATAGGTTGTATTAGGGCATCCACCGAAGAATGCACCAACCATAGAACCAACACCATCACCAAGTAATGTTCTATCAAGGCCTGGATCTTTTAATAAATCTCTTTCAATAATACTTGAGATATTCTTGTGGTCCGCAATATGTTCTGCGAATACGACGAAGGATACAGGGATGTACGCTACTGCGATTGTTCCAATATAGCCAAGGTCAATATCCTTAATGCCTTCTAGTGCTGTTATAAATGTGAAGTCTGGAATCTTGAAGAAGGTTGAGAAGGAAATACCGTTTGCGAATAAATTAACGATAGGTTGATAGTTTAATATCTGCATTGGTTCATAACCTGTCTGCACACCGATAAATGTTAGGATAGTGGCTACAATATAACCAGCTAAGATACCGATGATGAATGGAATCATCTTGGCATGGGATTTACCGTAGGTACTTGCAATCATTACACCAAGTAGGGCAATGATACCAACTAGTACAGCAAATTGTGTTCTTTCACCTGTTAAACTACTTGTCTGTAAATCGCTAACTGCATTAGCTGCGAGTGATAAACCAATGATTGCGACAGTAGGGCCTATAACAACTGGTGGCATGATACGATTTACCCAATCGACACCAATACGTTCAATAAATAGCGCAATCACTACATATACTAGTCCTGCAAACGCTGCACCAATAATGAGTCCAACATATCCAGCCGCTATCGTTGTAGCTCCAGCAAACGCAGCGGACATCGAACCAATAAACGCAAAAGAAGAACCCAAAAATACCGGGCTCTTCTTACGAGTAAATGCAACATAAACAAGAGTACCAACACCGGCACCAAAAAGAGCAGCAGCGGTATTCATACCGTTTTTGATGATGAGAGGTACTGCGATTGTTGCGGCCATAATTGCTAGCAACTGCTGGAATGCAAAAATAACTAATTGATGAAACTGTGGTTTGTCTTCAACTTTATAAATCAATTTCATGTGAAATTCCTCCCTTTAGTTAGGTATGATATCAAATGCATAGTGGATTTACAATAATGAATTTCACTAATTTTTAAACTTTTTTTTAATATGATTTATAATATAAACAAGTAAATAATTTGGAGGTGAATTGCATGAAAAAAGTTGCTGCGTTTTTCGATATTGATGGAACGATCTATCGTGAAGGTTTGATTACAGAAGTATTCAAAAAGATGGTTACACATGAGATTGTTTCTGGTTCACGTTGGACAGATGAAGTGAAGCCTGCTTATATGGCTTGGGATCGTCGTATGGGTGACTATGATAATTACTTACAAAAGATGGTAGAGATATTTAAAGAAACCACAAAGGGAATCTCTGCTGTACATATTGAACATATTGCCCAGAAGGTTATCGAACAAAAAGGGGAACGTGTCTATCAGTTCACGAGAAAAGAAATTGAACGTCATCGTAAACAAGGACATCTCTTAATTGCGATTTCAGGCTCCCCAGAGCCGCTTGTTAAGGAGATGGCTGAGAAGTATAAGTTTGATGACTTCCGTGGGACACAGTATCTGAAGGATGACAATGGAATTTATACAGGAGAAGTTGTACCAATGTGGGATAGTGTTTCCAAAGAGAAGGCAATTCTGACATTACAGAAGAAGTACGACTTAGACCTGCAAGCATGTTATTCCTATGGTGATACAAATGGTGATTTTACAATGTTTAAGAATACAGGTCATCCTTGTGCAATCAATCCAACACGAGAATTATTACACCGTATCCAAGAAGATGAAGAGTTATGCAAGCGTATGCGTGTTGTAGTAGAAAGAAAAGATGTTATTTATAACATTGATATCAATAATTTACATCTAGAGTAGAAGGACAAAGAAATGAATCGACAGGATTTAATACATCAATTACAGATATATCAATCATTTAATGAACAAGAAGAAACTGACCGTAAAGTAATGTTAGAGTTACTTGAAACAACAGAAGATATTTTTTATCGTACTAATTTACTAGCACACTTTTCTGCATCTGCGTGGGTGTTAAATAAAGCACATACACATGTACTGATGGCATTTCATAATATCTATCAGAATTATGCATGGCTTGGTGGACACGCAGATGGAGAAGAGGACCTTCTTTCTGTTGCCCTAAGAGAAGTACAAGAAGAAAGTGGAATTCATACTGTTAAACCAATCAAAAAAGATATCTTTTCGCTAGAGACGATTGAAGTAAATGGACATGAGAAAAAAGGGAAGTATGTCCCAAGTCATCTGCACTTAAATGTAACATATCTATTAGAAGCTGATGATACAGAGAGTCTACATATCAAGCAAGATGAAAATAGTGCAGTCAATTGGTTTCCAATCGATCAAGTGATTGATGTTGTTCATGAGCCATGGATGGTAGAACGTATCTATAAAAAACTGAATCAAAAGCTGAAAGAGGCTAACTATGAAAGTTAATTTAGCAGATGTCATCGATGCAATTGATACAATCAATGAAGACGAAACCTATTTTTACAGTATTCAGGATGAAGAAATTGTATATGTATTAGAGGATGATGAGGATGATGAATTCTTCATTCCACTTCCAACCAAAGAGGAAGTAAATGATTATCAAATTATGGTCAACTTTACAGAGACAATTGAAGATGATAAAAAACAAGATTGGTTTGAGAATGCAATCCGTGGCAAAGGTGCTTTTAGACGCTTTCGAGCTACGCTGGAGCGATTTGGCATGGAAACAGAATGGTATAACTATCTAGAAACAAGCCATCGAGAACTTGCAATCGAGTGGTGTGAACAACATGGAATTGTCTATGATACATCAATACAAAGTGAAGAAGTAGATGATGATTGGGGTGAAGAAGATGTTGTTAAAGAGAAAGAACCAATCAAACAAATACAGATACCACTACGATTTGTACACATTGATGACGATAACTATATGAGTGCACTTTCTCTCTGTGATACATATTTACAGGAATTAGATCAGTATGCAGTTGTTTCTTCTTCAAGTGATTATGACCGTGCGCAGGATTATCTAGAAGAAGCACTTGAAGAAAAAGATATGTATGTACTCAGTGATCACGGTCGATTCATTGCCATGGCAATCTGTAAGATAGATGGTTGTGTAACAACGATTACAGACTTATGTGTTGTCAAAGATAAACGTAGAAGTGGTGTGGCACGTAAGCTCATTAGCGAGATTCAAAAAGAGGAAGTACAACCACTTCAGTTTGAAGTACCAACAAATAATCCAATCATGCATGCATTCTTACAGGCGATTGGATATGCAAAAATCCTTCATACAACTTATACAAAGTAAAAGGAAATCGCAAGATTTCCTTTAATATAGGTTATTTAAATATCTTACAAGTCTTTGTGCAATTCCATATAATTCAGCGCTGCCGTTATTGTTGTTTGCGCTGATGCAGAAAGAATAACGATCTGTAAATCCCATCATGTAGCTGTGAATACGATTATTTGCACATTCAGCAGTACCTGTTTTGGCATATACCATACCATAACCACTTTCTGATAAACCATATTCTAAGGCTGCACTATGCATATATTCCTTAAGTTTTTCATTTACACTATGTGTTGTGGTTGTACTTAAGGAATTCTTTGAAGAACGATAGAGTGTTCTTCCATCGGATTGAATAGACTTTACAATTTGTGGTTGTAACATCACACCATCATTTGCGATTGCCTGTGCCATCATCGCAATATGAAGGGGAGTAATGGTTGTATTGCCTTGTCCAAATGCAGTTTGTGCAAGTTCGGCGTTGTCGTTGTTGCCGATATTGTAGCTGGAATGAATGGTATCTAGATATGGGATGGTAATATCTTTTCCTACCATGAAGGCATTCATCATCTTAGTGAGTTTATCTGCCCCAACACGGATTCCCAAATCCGCAAAGTAACAGTTACAGGATTTTGCTAGAGCGGTGTTCATATCGATTGTACCGAATACTTGATTTTGAAAGTTGGTAATAACAAAGTCACTGCCTGCTGGGATGTAGCTGCCAGTATCGTTAAACTGGAAGAAGCTATCATCAAGATTTTCATCTTCCTGCATGGTTAAAGCTGCTGCTGCAGTTACGACTTTAAAGGTACTGCCTGGAGGATCTTTCTCAAAGGTACCACGACGATATTGTGACTCCGCAACGTTACTTGCAAGCATACTATCTGGATCATTCACATCAAAGTCAACTGTGCTTTGTGAACTAAGACAAAGAATTTCTCCAGTTTGGTTGTCAAGCACGGTGATACTTCCTTCCATACCATCTAATAGTTGGTATGCATAGTTTTGTAAGTCTGTATTCGTAGTTAGTTTTACAAGTGCTCCTTGATTGTTTTTATCCAGTTGAAATAGGAGATAGTCTTTTAAATTTCCTCTTAGACCATAACTATTTTGTTGATGTTCATTTATGGAGTAATAACCAAGCAACCATGCATAACTTAAATTCTGTGGATAGTCTGCAGTCGCTCTTGTATCAGCAGCCGCATTTCCAAGGATAGTATTTCCATCCCGGTCCACAATCGTTCCTTCAACCGCATAGGATTTGATTGCATCATAAATAATATGATATTTCGTTTTGTTTGCGTTTGTATTGATACGAGGATTAATTAAATATTTATAGGCAAAAAATGAGGTAAACACTAAACTGACGATGATACCTACGACTTCTACAAGTCGTATCCTACGCATCGATATCGATTCTGGTGAACGCTTGTTCGTCATTGTTTTCGTCACCTCCTTGTTTGAAATCTTCATCATCAAATTCATCATGACGTTCTGACATCTGTAGTAATATACCCGCAAAGAAGAAGGCGATTGCTTGATAGGTTCCACCACGCGATAAAAATGGAATAGGTAAACCGGCTAACGGAATGATATTACATGAACCTAAGATGACAAGCATTGCTTGCATAAATAGCAGTACTGTCGCACCATAGGCTACAACCGCATCCTGCTTATCTGTTAGAATTAAACGTCTACTCAATTCACTACCACGTATTCCTATCTGTAATAATAGGAATACTACAATAAAGCCTAAAGGCATACCAAATGAGTTCACTAATGTCACAAATGCCATATCACTTTCAGGAACTGGAATAGCAGTAAAATTAACAGTATTTCCAAATAATCCTGACATCCACAAAGCACGTTTTCCTTGGAATAATTGGAAGCCTGCACCATAAGGATCAGAGTTGATATTTGCGGTAATAGAGAAGCGTAAATATACTTTACGGACAATTGGCCAAAGGATTCTCGTTAAGCCATTTAATGTACCGGCAGCAGCGCTAGGCGCAAGTATCTTATACAGTAAGAATAGAATTACAATTGCAGAAATTGTCGCAATCGCAATTGTTAAAAGATAGATTCTCTTCTTTTTGCCTTTTTCCATAAAGATATACAACATGGAAAGGTGTAAGAAATATAGGATATAGAATGAACCTAGTTCATGAATCAGAACAGACCCAATAAAATTAACGATAAAGAATATGCTAGAAAGAATTAAAATCGAACGATTTGAATAGGTCTTTCGAGCAGAAAATAGAGAACTATAGAAGAGAATTGCGGTAATCTTAGCGAAATCGGTTAACTGTAATGATACAGGACCAATCTTAATCCAAGCAGTTGTGCCATAACCATTGGTATCTTTTCCAAAGAAAAGAAGGGCAATGTATAGACAGGCAGCCACAACCAATAAGAAGTAGGTTGTATAATTAAAGTTTAATGCTTTTCGTATCAAGCGATACATAAGAATTAATACGATTGCGATCGCAAGTCCTGCAAAGTATTTGACCATACTGAACTGTGAAATGACTTGATATTGTGCATCGATAATCACTTGTAATGCAATGCCAATCGCCGCAAGTCCAGTAAATGCCGAAAACATACGCATATCCGCAGATCTGTTATAGAAATACGTACCAGAGAAGGCAATGACTAACAATAAAGGTACTAAAGTTGTTAAATATTGAATGCCAGCGTTCATTGATTTCCAGAAGACAAATCCACCTAATAGAAATGTAAACAGTATGGACGTTATCATCCATATCGCATCTTTACCAGAACGTGTATCAGTTTCTTCCACTTCTACAGAAGAGGTCTTTTTAAAAAACATAGTATGCTCCTTAATATGAATAAGAATAACTTTTTTAAAGAAAAGTCGCAAGTAAACGAAAATTAAGAATCACCATGTCGAATTTTCGTAGTGAAAAGGCTATACTGATGATAAGTAATTTTGAAAATAAATATCATCGGAGGCTATATCATCATGGAAAAGATACTATTTGGTAAAAAACAAAGTGGAGAAGATATCTATCTTTACACGTTGGAAAATAAGAACTTTAAAGTACAGGTAACGGATTATGGTGCAACGCTTGTTTCCTTTATCGATAAAGAAAGTGGTAAGGATATTGTGCAAGGCTATACAACAGCTGAACAATACCAAAAAGAGACAACATTCTTAGGCGCTTCAGTAGGAAGAACCGCGAATCGTATTGGCAAGGGTAAGTTCTCTTTAAATGGAAAAGAATACACATTATTTATCAATAATAATGGAAACTGTAACCATGGTGGTAAAGAGGGATTTGATAAGAAGATGTATGCAGTAACTTCATCAGAAGACTCTATTACATTCTCTCGCGTATCTTTGGATGGGGAAGAAGGTTATCCTGGTAATTTAGACTATGCAATTACCTATCGTTTATCTGAGAAGGGATTACATATTGAAACAACAGCCACTACAGATCAAGATACCTTGTTTGCATATACCAACCATGCATACTTTAATCTTGATGAAAGTGAATCTATCCTCAATCATACACTGATGATTCCAACAGATCACTATGCATTATTGGATGAAACATGCTTAACAAAGTCAGAATTTCAAGCTGTAGAGAATACTGCCTTTGACTTCCGTCAGGCAAAGAAGATTGGTCAAGATATTAACCAAGATGATATACAACTTGTATATGGCAAAGGGTATGATCATCACTTTCCATTCCCAGTAGAAGGGTTACGTACAATGGCAATTCTCTCCGATGGAAAGCTAGAACTTGAAATGGCATCAGATTATCCAGGTTTTCATTTATACACTGCCAACTGGTTAGATGGCGCAATTGGTAAGTATGGACATCACTATCCAGAAAGAAGTTCTGTATGTTTAGAGGCAGAATATCTACCAAATGGAATCAACTATCCTCATATTGAACCAAAGCCTATTATTCGTGTAGGTGAAACACAAAAACATCGTATCGACTTTTTGGTTCGACATGTGAAATAAAGAGAAAATGACTTATAATAAGTATGTAGTAATAGGAGGCACAACATGACAACAGTCAATGAGTTAGATAAAAAGCGGATGTTAATGAAGAGAGATACAGATGAACTGGTGCGTGTACATGAAAAGAATGCCGCATCTATGTGGCGTGCAACATACCACGTACAACCAGTCACTGGTTTAATGAATGATCCAAACGGTTTTACGTACTGTAATAAGAAATGGCATCTATTTTATCAATGGTTTCCATTTGGACCAGTTCATGGCTTGAAACATTGGTACCATGTGACTAGTCCAGATTTAATTCATTGGGAGAATCGTGGTGTAGCACTCTTACCAACAGGAAAATACGAAAATTGCGGTTGTTATAGCGGTACAGCAATTAGTGAAGGGGACACAATCTACTTTGCCTATACAGGAAACTATCGTGATGAAAACCGTATGCGTAGACCTCATCAACTTCTAGCAACTCTAGAAGGAGATGAACAATACACAAAGGCAATGCGTCCTTTGATTACTCCAAATGAGAACTATACGGAACATCAACGTGATCCAAAGATTGTGCGTATTGATGATATGTACTATATCTTCTTAGGTGCTCAAAACAAACAAGAACAGGGTGTTATTTTAGTGTATTGTTCTGATTCTATTTTGACAGACTGGAAATTCCTTGGTGAGTTAAAAGTCAAAGGATATGAGAATGGATTTGGATACATGGTGGAATGTCCGGATGTACAAAAGATTGGATTACATGATGTCCTGATCTTTAGTCCACAGGGAATTGAACCTAATGGAGATGAATTCTACAATAAGTTTAACAGTGTCTATTTAATTGGTGATTTAGACCTTGAAACACTCACATTTACACCAGATGGTCCAATGCATGAACTTGATCGTGGCTTTGATTTCTATGCGCCACAATGTGCTTCACAGAATGTTTATTCCGACTGTTCAATCATGTCTGCATGGTTTGCTGTTCCAGATTATACATATCCACCAACAGATGAAGAAGGTTGGTCAGGATTACAAACCTTTGCACGTGAATTAACAATTCGCAAAGGCAAATTATACCAAACACCAGTTCGAGGATTTGAATCCATCAAGAAAGATGAACTCTTCTGTGCCAAGAATGGTGAAATTATCAGTGATAAACTACATGGTCAAATGCCAAATAGTGCGATTATTCGCATTGAAAATCCTGATGCGGAATCACTTGATTTAAATCTATTCTCACGCAACTATGTTATTGCAAGAGGCTTTGCGATTTCCTATGATAAGTACGCAAAACGCTTACGTGTTGATCGTTCTGATTTAACAAATAAACTCAATGAAGAATATGGTACCGAACGCCAAATTATCTTAGAGAATGGTTTAACTTCAATGGATATCCTAGTGGATCATAGTACAGTAGAAATCTTCGTAAACGAAGGGGAATATGTACTATCTGCTCGTATCTTCCCAACCAAGGAAGAACATATGATTCGTATGGGTGGTAAGAATCTCAATTTATCTATCTGGAGTACAGAGTCAACTGTAGATGATGCGCCAGTATTCTTCGCGGAGAATCAATAAAGCAGGGAAACCTGCTTTTTTCAATGATTGGTTGAAAAAAATCAATGATTCATCAATGAACAGTTGTACTATTAATCTATAAGATGTTTCTAGGAGGTGTAGTATGACACTAGGAAAAACAATTAAACAATTGCGGAAAGAAACATTCTTATCTCAAGAACAACTGGCCGCAAAACTTAACATCACTGCACAAGCAGTTTCAAAATGGGAAAATGAAGAATCTTATCCAGATATTTTATTCTTGCCCAAAATCGCTGCGATATTCGGTGTCAAGATTGATGAACTCTTTGATTACAGCCAAGAAAGTGCGTATCAACAGATTGAAAATATGCTGAATCATGAACGTTACTTTACTCATGCGGATTTTAGTAAATCAGAAAATTTCTTGTTACAACAACTATCTGTAAATCCAAATGATTTACATGCATTAACATTACTTGGTGACTTATATCATACATACGCAATTAAATTAGACGAGAAAGCAGCTAGCTATACCAAACAAGCACTTGCATTAAATCCAGACGATAAGTCTTTACATAATACATTTCATAATGCAATGCATGGTGGAAGACTGGATTGGAATGTCGCAAATCACAGTGAATTAATTGCATATTACCAAAACTTTATTCAAGAACATCCAACCACCACACGTGCATATTTGTATCTATTAGATAATTTGATTGATGATGGTAGACTTGATGAAGCTGCTAAAGTACTAGAAAGACGTAGGACAGTCATTCAAGATTGTTTCAATGATTTTTATCGCTTGTTAATTCACGAGTCATCAAATGGCTTTCAAGCGACGCGCAAAGAGTATGATATGTATCTAGAAGAAAATCATGATTGGCAAGCATATTTCTTGGTTGCAGGTAGATATGCTAGTCATGGTGAGTACGAAAAGGCAATCACTTTATTTGAGAAGTCTTTTGAGCTACAACCAAAGCCACGCTATATTGATCATCTAGAATCTATTGCACAACTGTATTTACGTATGTACAAAAAGAATGAAGCGAAACATGCATACAAACGTGAATTACAGTTATTAAAAGAAGAATGGCACCAGGATGACTCTGCGGATGTACAACGAGTAAAAGCTTTACTAGCAAAGTGTAATGGATAGATGTAAAAGGGATTGACCGTATTGGCCAATCCCATTTTCTATAGTTTTGTTGAATTGTTTTTCTGATTGAGACGTTCTTTCGCTACTGATAACATTAACTTGATACGGTTTTCTTGGTTAACTTTCGTAGCACTAGGGTCATAGTCAACAGCTGTAATATTTGCGTTTGGATACTTCGCACGGATACGATTGACGACACCTTTACCAGCGATGTGGTTTGGTAAACAACCAAATGGCTGTGCACAGACAATATTTTCATATCCTGTTTCAATTAACTCAATCATTTCGGATGTTAATAACCAACCTTCACCCATCTTAACTCCAAGAGAGAGGATACCCTCCGGTTTTTTCATTAATTCCTTAAAGGACATAGGACCGTGGAAGCCTGCGCTTTCCATAGCTTTAGCCATGGCGATACCAATACTATCTAAGAATGCTAGTAGAAGATCAGCTACTTTACGCTTTACAAATGGACCACCATAGATTTGTACGTCTAATGTAGCGTTGGCAACACAGTATTCAATATATCCCATAAGACCTGGCATATTGACTTCGCAATCTTGTGATTCTAGGAAGGAGACTAAGTCATTGTTTCCCATTGGGGAGAACTTTACATAGATTTCTCCTACGACACCAACTTTTACCTTCGGTGTACGATTCACTGGAATTTTAGCGAAGTCATTTGCAATATCTTTGAAGCGACGCTTCATAGAGAAGATAGTGTAGTTTTTATTGTGGTTTAACCAATCCTGTACTTGTGCTGTCCACTTGGCAACACAAGCAGCCGCATCTCCCTTGTTAACCTCATATGGTTTTACTTGATTGTGTAGTGCGGCAATCAAGTCACCGTATTCTGCAGCGGCTAGAACCTTGAGCAGAAGACGTAAAGTCATTGGCATCGAGGATCCTTTTTCAAGACCTGATGCATTGAGTGATGCGACAGGGATATAATCATAGCCTGCTTTTACAAGTGCCTTACGTAATAACTTAATGTAGTTAGAAGCACGACAGCCTCCACCTGATTGTGAAATCAATAGGGCTGTATGCTGTAGGTCATACTTACCACTGTTTAAAGCATCTAAGAACTGACCAATAATTAATAATGCGGGATAACATGTATCATTGTGTACATACTTCAAACCCAATTGGGCAACTTCTGCACCAGAGTTTTCTAGCATGACAATACGATAGCCCTCACTTTCCATGGCAGCCTTAATCGCAGCAAACTGCATTGGAGCCATGTTAGGCGCAAGAATCGTATGTGTTTTTAACATGTCTTTTGTAAAGTTAGGTGTCATGTATTCCATTAGGCTTGTTCCTTTCTTTCGTCTAGAGCGGCGAATAATGAACGAATACGGATATTGACGGCACCGAGGTTGGTGATTTCATCAATCTTTAACTGTGTATAGAGTTTGTTTCCTTCTTGAAGAATTTCCTTTGTTTCATCGGAAGTTACAGCATCAAGACCACATCCGAAGGACACGAGTTGAATTAAGTCCATATCCGCGTGATTGACACAGTATTTTGCGGCGGCGTAAAGACGGCTGTGGTAGGACCATTGGTTTAAGACAGAAGTATCAAACTTTTGAACTAAGTTAGAGATGCTGTCTTCTGTAATGACGCAGGCACCATGTTGAATAATCAATTTATCGATACCGTGGTTTACTTCTGGGTCGACATGGTATGGACGACCAGCAAGAACGATAATACGTTTACCTTCGTTGCGGGCTTCTGTCATCATACGTTCTGCTTCTTTGCGAGTATCTTCCATGTGCTTGCGGTATGCAGTATACGCTACTTCAATTGCGTTATGGATATCTGATGTCTTTAAATCTGGATAGTACTTCTGCATGATCTTTGGCATTAAGCGAACAAAGTCTTTACGTTGTTCAAGGTTAAGATACTCATAGATAAACTTTGTATCTTCTAACTCACGAATATTACCAGCTAAAACTTCAGGATAGTAGGCAACGACAGGGCAGTTATAGTGATTATCACCTAGGCCTTCATCAACGTTATAACTCATACATGGATAGAAGATGGCGTCGACATCTTTCTTGAGTAAAGCGATGATATGACCGTGTGTTAATTTGGCAGGGAAACATACGGTATCACTAGGGATAGAGCCTTGACCTGCTTGGTATAACTTACGGTTACTAAATGGACTGACAATTACCTGGAAACCTAGGTTTGTAAAGAAAGCATGCCAGAATGGTAATAGTTCGTACATGTTAAGAACCATTGGAATACCAATCTTACCACGTGTACCAGTTCCAGGGTTTTTCATTAACTGGCTGAGTTGTTGTTGCTTGTATGCATATAAGTTAAGCGTATCATCATTGGACTTACCTGTAATTGGACGGTCACAACGATTTCCAGTGATAAAGCGTTTGCCATCCTGGAAGACACTAACTGTCATTTGACAGTGGTTACCACAAAGTCCACATTGAACATTTTGAACTTTCTGTGTGAAGTTGTTGAGCTCTTCTAGTGTAAGGATGGAAGAAGTTGTGCCTAGTTTACTATGTTCTTTGCCGTGTAATGCGGCACCATAAGCACCCATCAAGCCGGCAATATCAGGACGTACGACATCTACACCCATCTCTTTTTCAAATGCACGTAACACAGCTTCGTTATAGAATGTACCACCTTGTACAACGATTTTCTTACCAAGTTGTTCAGGACTGGAAGTACGAATAACTTTATACAATGCATTCTTAACGACAGAAATGGATAGACCAGCAGAGATACAGTCAAAGCCTGCACCATCCTTCTGTGCTTGTTTAACGCTAGAATTCATAAATACGGTACAACGGCTACCAAGGTCAACCGGGTGCTTGGCAAAGAGAGCTTCTTGTGCAAAGTTCTTTACGCTATAGCCAAGAGCTTCAGAGAATGTCTGTAAGAATGATCCACAACCAGATGAACAAGCTTCATTTAAGAAGATGTCAGAGATTGCGCCATTTTCAATCTTAAAACATTTCATATCCTGACCACCGATATCGATGATGAAGTCTACATCTGGCATAAAGTGTTTGGCAGCTGTAAAGTGAGCAACTGTTTCCACAAGACCAAAGTCAGTATGTAATGCATGTGTCATTAACGCTTCACCATAACCAGTTGTTGTTACAGATTGAATCTTTAAGTTTGGATGAGCTTCATATAGACCCTTTAAGACATCAATGACGATAGGTAATGGGTTACCACTATTGGATTGATAGTCTGTATAAAGTAGGTTTGCATTATCATCAATGACCGCAACTTTGATGGTAGTTGAACCAGAGTCGATACCAATATGAACAGGTCCAGTATTTTCATCAAAGTCTACGCGTGGGACGCTAGCCTTTGCATGACGCTTTTTAAATTCATTATATTCTTCAACATTGTTGAAGAGTGGTGGTAAGCTTGCGTATGTCGCAGTTTTACCATAGTTGGCTAAGCCCTTAACAACATCGTCAAATACAACTTCCTTATCTGCGTAATATGCGGCACCTAAGGCAACATATAGAAGACTGTTTTCAGGACAGATGCCTTCAACCTTTAATGTTTCGTTGAAACTATCACGTAAACATTTAGAGAATGTAAGTGGGCCACCTAAGTATAAAATCTTTCCAGAGATTGGACGGCCTTGGGCAAGTCCAGCAATTGTTTGGTTAACAACCGCTTGGTAAATAGAAGCCGCAATATCACTGGCTAAAGCACCTTGGTTAATTAATGGTTGAACGTCACTCTTTGCGAATACACCGCAACGAGCCGCAATCGTATACTTACGTGTTGCTTGTTGAGCAGCCTTATCCATCTCATCGGCACTCATCTTTAGAAGGGTAGCCATTTGGTCAATAAAGGCACCAGTACCACCAGCACAAGAACCATTCATACGAACTTCTGTACCATTTGTTAAGAATAAGATTTTAGCATCTTCACCACCAAGTTCGATGATACAGTCAGTGCCAGGGTTTAAACGGTTCGCCGCAACGCGGTCCGCAAATACTTCCTGTACGAAACTAACACCACAACTATCAGCTAGGCCCATTCCGGCAGAACCGGAAATCGCAAAGTATGCTTTTTTACCTTTTAAATATGTATCATTTAAAGACGTTAACAGTTCACGTGTCTTTTCAAGAATGTGACTGTAATGTCTTTCATATGCGGAATAGATGATTTGATCATTCTCATCCAGTACAACGCACTTGATGGTTGTTGATCCGATATCCATACCAATACGCATAGTCGATCCTCCTCTAAGTCTAAAAATGCAAAAAGCCGTGTATGTCCACGCCTTATAATTGTCATTTGTCATCAATTTTAATAATTTCTTCCTAAAAAAACAATGAAAATGCTATGAGATGTTACAAAAATGAAATATCCAAGCAAGATAAATTGATGTACAATATAGCAAAATGAAAGGATGAAAAAATTATGAAAGCACCATTTTCAGAATATTTAAATACACTTGCGCCAAGTTTAAAACAATTAGTGTCTAAACTAGGCGAAGATTATGATTATGTCAGTGTTCTTTCGACCGATTCTAAGGGCTTTGCGATTCGTATCTCTCAACAGGTGAAAGTCATCAGCTCTTCCAATCTAACGACAGAACGCGGTAGTGTTGTGCGTGTCTATAAAGATGGGTTATATAGCGAATATGCATTTAATCACTTTGATGCGGATTCTATCGAGGAAACTTACCACAAGATTAAAAAGGAACTCGATGCGCAACTTTCAGTATTAAAACTCACAAAGACAGCTGTATACAATACAGAGAAGTTAGAAGATGAACCATTAACACTTTTTGTGGAAAAGGAATGTGAACAGTTACCTGAAAACACAGATATCGAAAAGTTAGTAAATGACTTGAATTCTTATTCCCTTGAGGCAATCGGTAAAGATGAACATGTTGTTGACTGTATGGTGATTGCACAATCCACACACGTTTCAAAGTTATTCTTAACTGCTAATCGTGATTTAAGACAGAGCTATGTATATTGTGAAGGTGTAGTCGCACCTATCATCGTGATGGATGGCAAGAATGAAATTGGCTACCAAGGATTATCTGCTTTAGGTGGACCTGAAGTATTTACACAGTTAAAGGATAAGATTGATTACGCAGTGAAATTTGCCAAAGAAGTATTAACTGCAGACCCAATTGAACCAGGTGAATATGACATTATCACAACACCAGAAGTATCTGGTCTTATCGCACACGAAGCGTTTGGTCATGGTGTAGAGATGGATATGTTCGTTAAAAACCGTGCCCTTGGTAAAGACTTTATCAATAAACGAGTAGGTAGTGATCTTGTGACCATGCATGAAGGTGCACTTTGTGCAGATAACGTGACTTCCTTTGCGTTTGATGATGAAGGAACACTTGCAGGAGATGTCATTGAAATCGAAAACGGTATCTTACGTAGCGGTATTTGTGATGCCTTAAGCGCACTACGTTTAGGGGTAAAACCAACTGGTAACGGTAAGCGTCAAAACTATGAACATAAAGTTTATACACGTATGACAAATACACTCTTTGATTCAGGTACAGATAAGGTTGAAGATATGATTGCGTCTGTAAAACATGGATACTTACTAGAGGGTATGTCCTCTGGTATGGAAGATCCAAAGCACTGGGGTATTCAATGTATTCTCAAACTTGGACGTGAAATCAAGGATGGTAAGTTAACGGGCAAAGTTGTAGGACCAGTCATCATGACAGGATATGTGACAGAAGTATTAGGTAATGTTTCGATGCTATCTGGTGATCGTGGTGTCTATGGCTGTGGTGCTTGTGGTAAGGGCCATAAGGAATGGGTCAAAGTCAGTGATGGTGGACCATATTTAAAGACGAAAGGAAGATTAGGCTAATGTTAGAGAAGATTATAGAAATTCTAAAAGAATCTAAAGCTGATGCTTGGGAAATCACAGATACGAAAACACGTGGCTGGGAATTCTACTTCATTCGTCATGAGCTAGACCAAAACCGTGCAAAAGATGTAGAGCATATTAGACTAACAGTACACCGTTCTTTAGATAACGGTGAAGCACTTGGTAGTGCAAGTGATGAAATCAATCCAACAGATTCCATTGAAGATATCAATCGTAAAGTAGAACAACTCATCTACACTGCAGAATTTGTAAAAAACAAGGCATATTCTCTTGTAAAGCCAAGTCAGGAAGTTGTACCTAATCAAAAGACAGTTGATATCGCAAAGGTCGCGGAAGACTTTATTACAACAATGCGTTCAATTCATGAAACAGAAACAGAAGATATCAACAGCTATGAAATTTTCGTTAATGAAGTAGAACGTCGTTTTATAAACTCTGAAGGGGTAGATGTTTGTGAGACCTATCCAAGTTCCATGGTAGAAGCAGTTGTGAATGCACGTAAAGATGGTCATGAAATTGAACTCTATCGTATGTACAATTCTGGTGGATGCGATAAAGAAGGTTTAACACGTGACGTCACTAAGACTTTACAGTATGGAAAAGACCGTCTGAGTGCAGTACCTACACCTAAACTACCTAAGATGGCTGTTATCTTTAGTACAAGCGATTCAACAAGCATCTATCAATACTTCATTCAGAAGTTAGCTGCAGGTAGCGTTTATCGTAAGCTAAGTGATTGGAAGATTGGTGAAGCCATCGCTCAAGATGTAAAAGGTGATAAGGTAACACTGAAGACAGTGAAGGAATTACCAAATTCCTCTGAAAACTTCAATTACGATGATGAAGGTGCACCAATCCGTGAAGTAGCACTCTTAGACGCAAACGTTCCAATGCAATACTGGGGTGGCTGCATGTTTGCTAGCTATATGAATCTAAAGGATAGCTTCAAGATTTCTAATGTTGTTGTCTCAGGTGGACAAAAGGATGAAACAACACTTCGTACAGGGAAGTATTTAGAAGTTGTTGAATTCTCTGATTTCCAAGTTGATCCAGTCACAGGAAATGTCTTTGGTGAAATTCGTCTAGGATACTTACATGATGGAGATAAGGTGACGGTTGTTTCTGGTGGATCCTTATCTGGAAGTATGAGCGACTACGTAAAAGAACTATACATGTCCAAAGAGACAGTACAGTACAATAACTTAGTCGTACCATCTGTAACACGTTTAGAAGGCATGACAATTACAGGTGCTGAATAAATCAATCTATTTCATACAGGACCATGGCGAAAGTTATGGTCTTTTTTTACAGGTATAGAAAATATGATAATCTCAAATGACAAAATGAGTGATACTTGATAAAGTTAGTTTGTGAAAACTAACAAGAGGTGTCTAACATGAAAGAATATTTAAAGAATGTAAATGATGAAAAACTAAAAACAGTTTTTGAAGTACGTAATGCATATGATGCAGGAAAACTCACAATGGAAGAAGCACGTGCAATTCTTAAAGAGAAGGTGCACACTTTAGAACCATATGAAGTTGCTCTGATTGAACAAGAATTAAAAGAAGAAATCGATGATGAATGCCGTAAGGAAGACATCCAAGCGATGCTAGACTTATTCGATGGCATCTTAAATACAAGCAAACCAAATTTACCAAAGACACATCCTATTGCTTGTTACTATCTTGAAAATGAAAAGATGAAGGAACTTTTACTATCCGTAGAAGACCTTGTACAATACCCAGTTATCAAGAATCAGTGGTTTGAATTATATGACCAGATGATCCAGTGGCGTAAACATCTTTCTCGCAAGCAGAATCAGTTATATCCAGTGCTTGAAAAGAAAGGCTTCACACGTCCTACAACAACAATGTGGACATTAGATGACTTTATCCGTGATGAAATCACACAAGCCTATAACTTAATCAAAGAAGGCAAGGAAGATGAATTCATCGAACTACAAAGCACGGTTGTAGCAGATGTAAGAGATCTGATGCAGAAGGAAGAAACAGTGCTATATCCTACATCCTTAGCTTTAATCTCTGATGAGGAATTTGAGCATATGAAATCAGGGGACCAAGAAATTGGTTTTGCGAATATCACAGTAGAACCAACAAAGACAGAAACACCAGCATCTTCAAAACCAACAGAAGGATTTACAAATGAACTTGCAAGTCTTCTTGGAAAATATGGATACCACATCGGAAACGACCAAGAGTTCGATGTAAAGACTGGTAAGATGACACTTGAACAAATCAACTTGGTATATCAACATATGCCAGTTGACTTATCATACGTTGATGAAAACGAAATCGTTCGTTTCTATACAGACACAAAGCACCGTGTATTCCCACGTTCTAAGAACGTTATCGGTCGTGATGTAAAGAACTGCCACCCAAAGAAGAGTGTTCATATCGTTGAAGAAATTATTGAGAAGTTTAGAAGTGGCGAACAAAATGAAGCTGAATTCTGGATTAACAAGCCAGAAATCTTCATCTACATCAAGTATGTTGCGGTAAGAGATGAAGACGGTAAGTTTAGAGGTATCTTAGAAATGATGCAAGATTGTACACATATTCGTGCATTAACAGGTTCCCAAACTCTACTTACATGGTCAAATAATGAACATGGCATAGAAGAAAAATCAGAACCAGTTGAAGAAAACACAGTGTCTACAAGTTCTTCTACAATCAATCCTGAAAACATCACAAAAGAGACAAAACTAAAGGATTTATTGGATGCAGATCCTAATCTAAAGCAGTATCTCTTTACAATCAGTGATAAGTTTAGAGCACTTGATACTCCACTAGCACGAATCATGTTACCAAAGGCTACAGTGGAAAAGATGTCTGAGCGTACAGGTGTAGCGTTGGATGAAATCATCGCTAAACTAAAACAGTACTTCCAAAAGTAATCTAACAGGGGTTTGATAACTCCTGTTTTTCTTTTCTGTTAGGAATGAAAAAATAATACAGACTTATCACAGGATTAGGCTATACTGTAAGTAACAAACATTGCGTTATAAGTGTCATAAGATAGTTGTTGGGTGTATGATAAACGCAATAAAATAGGAGGAAATATCATGACATACGAAGAGAAACTACAACAATATAAAGATTGGATATTTCGCCGTTCTGCATATCAGATGGCATTAGCAATCATTAGTATAGACAAACAGACAGTCGCACCATCCGCAGGAGCTGCTTATCGTGATGAGCGCTCAGCATATCTTGCAGGAGAATTATTCTCGATTGAAACAGATTCAGCAATGGTTCAACTTTTAAAGGAATTAAAGGATGACCCGCAGATTGATGGTGATAACAAGCGTGCGGTAGAACTCTACTACAAACAAGCAATGGATACGATGTGCATTCCAAAGGAAGAGTTTGTCGCATATCAAAAGCTACGAGATGAATCCTTTGATGCATGGATCAAGGCAAAGTCACAATCCGACTATTCTATCTTTGAACCATACTTAAAGAAGATTATCGAAGTGAGTAAGAAGATGTATCGCTATCGTAATAGCGATAAGAACCTATACGACCAGATGCTTGATGACTATGAACCAGGCATGACACAAGAAAAGTATGATGTATTCTTTGCGGCACTAAAAGAAAGACTTGTACCACTTATTCAAAAGATTACACAAGCCAAACAAAAGAATGAAGCATTCCTACATCAGGAATTTCCAATTGAAGACCAAAAGAAATTCATGACACAATTACTTGAATATCTACACTTTGATTCATCATGGGGATATCAGAATGAATCGGAACACCCATTTACATCATGGACATGCGAAAATGATTGTCGTACGACTACGAAGTACGTAAAGAATGATGTTGTTTCAGCAGTATTATCAACAGTCCATGAAGTAGGACATGCATACTATGAACATGATGTAGATCCTAAGTATGATGGTATGATTCTATCCGAAGGAATTTCATCAGGTATGCATGAATCACAATCTAGATTATGTGAAAATTACTTAGCGCGTACAACCGCTTTCTGGCAATATCACTATCCAAAACTACAGGAAACATTCCCAACTCAGTTAGGTAATGTATCCTTTGATGAATTCTATGAAGCTATCAACGTCGCAAAACCATCCTTTGTTCGTACGGAGGCAGATGAATTAACATATCCATTACATGTCCTAGTTCGCTATGAAATTGAAAAGGGACTTTTCAATGGAACAATCTCTACAGAAGACCTAAATGAAACTTGGAATAAGATGTATAAGGAATACTTAGGAGTTGACGTACCAAATGATAAAGTAGGTATCTTACAAGATGTACACTGGTCAGATGGAAGCTTTGGGTACTTCCCAACATACGCATTAGGAACTGCATTTGCGGCACAATACATGCATGCAATGCGTAAAGATTTAGATGTAGAAACATTACTAAGCAATAACCAATATAATGTCATCATGAACTGGCTCAAGGAACATATCCATAAGTATGGCTTTAGATATGAAGCACCAGAGTTAATGAAGATGGTATCCGGGGAAGAATTCAACGTGAATTACTACCTAGATTATCTTGAGGAGAAGTATACAAAACTATATAACCTATGAGAGAGTTAGAAGAAAAGATATTACAAGATGGTAAGGTTTTTCCAGGAAACATCTTAAAGGTAGATAGTTTCCTGAATCATCAAATAGATATTGAGATGCTCGATCAGATGGCAGATGAATTTTACCGTCTATATAAAGATGAAAAGATAACACGTATTTTAACCATTGAGGCTTCTGGTATTGCGGTAGCAGTAGCGATTGCCCAACGTTTCCATGTACCAGTTGTTTTCGCAAAGAAAGCAAAATCGAAGAATATTGGAGATGGTGTATATACTTCTCATGTACATTCCTATACTTACAACAAGGACTTTACAGTAACGGTATCCAAAGATTACTTAAATAAAGATGATTCTATCTTAATTGTCGATGACTTTTTAGCAAATGGGCTAGCGGCAGATGGTCTCATTGATATTGCAAATCAAAGTGGTGCAAAAATTGTAGGACTTGGTATCTGTGTAGAAAAACTCTTCCAAGGTGGTGGCGAGAAGCTACGTAAACAAGGCTATCGTGTCGAAAGCCTTGCAAAAATTAAAAGTTTCGACAATAACAAAGTAAACTTTGAATAATTGATTTGTATCGCTATAAAAAAGGAGAACATACAATGGAAAACTTTGAACATTACATTCCAACCAAACTCTACTTTGGCAAAGGAGCAATTTCACATCTAGCCAAGAGCTTAAACGAATACGGCAAGCGCGTACTACTTACCTATGGTGGAGGCTCTATTAAGAAAATCGGACTATACGATGAAGTGATGAAGATTTTAAATGAAGGTGGATTTACTGTTGTAGAATGTGCAGGTGTCGAACCAAATCCACGTATTGAAACAGTTGAGCGCGGTTCTAAATTATGTAAAGAACACAACATCGATGTAATTTTATCCGTTGGTGGTGGTAGTACGCTAGACTGTTCAAAGGCAATCGCAGTAGGAGCCTATTATGAAGGTGATGACTATTGGCAGATGATACTTGATTCACGTGGTACTTCTAAAGCGTTACCACTCGTTGATATTTTGACACTCGCCGCAACAGGATCTGAATTCGATGGTGGTGGCGTTATCTCCAACATGGCATTAAACAAAAAGATTGGCAGATCCTTTACATTTCCACAGGTATCTATCTGTGATCCTACGTATACATACTCCGTATCTGCATACCAGACAGCTGCAGGTTCAGCCGATATCATGAGTCATATCATGGAAGGATATTTTTCACGAACAGATGATTCAGACCTCTCTGAAGCAATTCAAGAAGGTGTCTTAAAATCAGTGATTCAGAATCTTCCAATCGCATTAAAGGAACCTACAAACTATTCTGCACGTGCAAATCTAATGTGGAATTCATCGATTGCATGTTCAGGTATTCCAGAATATGGCAAGCTAGATACATACTGGCCATGTCATGCGATGGAACATGAATTGAGTGCATACTATGACATCACACACGGAGTAGGTCTAGCGATTCTTACTCCTAGATGGCTAGAGTATATCCTTGCAAAAAACCCAATGATTACACCACGTTTAGCAAAGTTTGCTAGAAATGTATGGGGTCTAGAAGGTGATGATGAAGCACTTCTAGCAAAACAAGGTATTCAAGCATTACATGACTTCTTCAAGTCCAATGGAATTCCAATGACACTAACAGAAGTCAACATTAATGAAGAACACTTCCAAGCAATGGCAGAGTCGGCATGTTCGCATGATCGATTAAAGCATGCATATGTTCCATTAACAGTGGAAGATGTAAAGAAGATTTACCAGATGTGTCTATAAAATAATCTGTATTCAGAAGTGAGCCTATCGTCAAAAGGTTCACTTTTATTTAGGATGAATAGATAAACTAATTTATATTTATCGTACGAATATAAAAGTATATAAAAACGCAAGCAAACTCTGGCAAACACGCACTTAAGCGATAAAAGGTTGCCACAGAATACTTGCTTTCAGACTATACAACATGAATTATAAAAATGCTAGTGTTAATAAGAATGGTCTTTAAATATTATGACTTGTTCTCTAGAACTTCCAGTAGGAATGAAATATCATCTGCAGTGATATCTTTTTCCAATTGATATGACATATCGATAAATTGAGATATCGTAAGAATATTTTTTTCTGTTTTCGCAAACGCAATAACTCCTTTGACATAGTTGTCATTATCCCACAATTTTTTAAGTTTTATTGCTAGTTCTTTAGCAGCTTTACTATCAACCATAGAATCCTCATACTCATTGATATTATAATAACATCACGATTTAAATAACTAACATATTAAGCTATAAGATTCACTGGTTTTTTGTGTGTTATGATAGTTCTGTGTATTTTATACACGAATTAGTTAGGGTAATGATGATGAAGATATTAATAGTAGAAGATGATAAAGACATAGTTGCAGTCATCAGTGAAGAATTAAAACAATGGGGATATGAAACATGTTCTATTCATGACTTCAATGCAGTATTAGAAGAGTTTAGAGAACATATACCTCAATTGATTTTAATGGATATTACACTACCATATTTCAATGGATATTATTGGACTCAAAAGATTCGTGAAGAGTCTAGCGTACCGATTATTTTTATATCTTCACATAGTGATGACATGGATATGGTTATGGCAATGCAGTGTGGGGCAGATGATTATATAACTAAACCAATTAATATTCACTTAGTACGTGTGAAGATTCAAGCATTACTTCGTAGAACATATGATTATGTATTATCTACAGATAATTTAATCTTTGGTAATTTGAAGTTGAATTTATCGGCTGCCAAATTAGAAAGTAGTGATAAATCGATTGATTTAACACATACAGAACTGTTGATCCTAGAGACTTTATTTAAAGCAAAAGGGGATATCGCAAAGCGTGATAGTATCATGGATCATTGTTGGCAGAGTGATAATTTTATCGATGATAATACTTTAGCAGTGAATATGACGCGTCTAAGAAAAAAATTATCAGAAATTGGGTTTGATGATTTGATTCAGACTAAAAAAGGAATTGGATACTATCTGAAAGAGGGCAAATAATACGATGAAATTGTTCTTGGATTATATGAAAAATCAAAGTGTCATCCTATTTGGATATCTTCTTGTCTGTATCGTATTTATCACTATTTCTGTACTAGCGACATTAGAGATAGAATATGTATTTCTAGGAATAGAGATACTGGGGTTTATATTATTGATTTATTTAATTGTACATTGGTTTCAGTATCAAAAATTAAGTGATGTAAAAGATGACAATGAAAGACTATTAAATGAAAATAAAAATTTGAAAAGTGAAATGTTAAACCAGAAAGATGATTTGAATGCATATTTTTTAATGTGGCTACATCAAATTAAAACTCCTATGACTGTTAGTAAACTTCTGTTAGATAAACCGGATGACACTACCAATACGAAATTAAAAATGCAGTTAATGTATATAGAACAATATATCAATATGGCAATGAATTATCTAAAGATGATTGATCATTCTACTGATATGGATATTACAGAGGTGAATCTTGATGATATTATCAAGAATCTATTGAAGAAATATTCATTGTTATTTATTCATAATCATATTTCTCTAGAATATCAAAGTAATTTAACATATGTAATTAGTGATAGTCAGTGGCTCACGATTCTTATCGAACAAATTTTATCGAATGCATTGAAGTATACAGAAAATGGAAAGATAGCGATTCAATATCTTGAAGAAAAACATGCACTAGAAATCAGGGATACCGGAATCGGTATACGCAGTGAAGACATTCCTAAGATATTTGATCGTGGATATTCAGGTTTTAATGGCCGAATGAATGAGAAGTCCAGTGGATTAGGATTATATCTTGCTAGAAAGATTTCAGAAAGATTAAATATTCAAATCGAAGTAGAATCAAAGCTATCGAAAGGTAGTATCTTTCGATTGGTATTTCCTACTAACCTTACAAAAATGTAAGAATACAGGCATGATTTGTCATGTTTGATAAATGCTAGTAGTCTTTTACGACTATAAAATAAGACTATACAAAAGGAGATTTCAAATATGACAACAGTATTGGAACTTACAGATATTAAGAAAATATATCAAACAAAAAATATTAAAACAGAAGCCTTAAGTGGTATTCACTTCTCTGTACAGCAGGGAGAATTTATATCGATTATGGGAGAATCTGGCGCAGGAAAAACAACACTTTTAAACTTGATTGCGACACTAGATAAACCAACGTCAGGAAATATCTTATTGAATGGAAAAAATATTAGTAATTTAAAAGATTCAGAAATTGCAAGCTTTAGAAGAACTGAACTTGGATTCGTATTTCAAGATTTTAATTTACTAGATCAATTTACCAATCAGGATAATATCTTTCTTCCACTTGTCCTTTCTGAGGTTCCGGTAAAAGAGATGAAGGATAGACTATCCAATATGCAGGACCGCCTTGGAATCAAAGAATTGCTAAATAAATACCCTTATGAAATTTCTGGTGGTCAAAAACAAAGAGTAGCTATCGCAAGAGCAGTGATTACAAAACCATCATTGTTGTTGGCGGATGAACCGACAGGTGCTTTAGATTCTGCTTCATCCGAAATGATTCTAAATCTATTTGATAGTATTAATCGAAATGGTCAAACCATTTTGATGGTTACACATTCACTTCGTGCAGCTTCTTATGCAAAGAGAGTCTTATTTATTAAAGACGGTATTGTTTATCATGAATTGTACCGAGGAACAAATGAGAACCAAGCAAACTTCATGGAACGTATTCATCAGGCACAGTTAGTTCTTTCAAAAAGAGGTGAAGACTAATGAAGTGGGGAATGGCATTTGGGTTTGCAAAGCGTAACCTGCATGCAAATAGATTGCTTGAAATACCATTTGTATTATCAATTGGAATCATGTTTCTATTGTTTAATATCATGGTATCTCTCTTATCAAATCAATATGTATTGACACGGCATGCAGATCTACCATCTGTTATTCAATTTGGTGTTGTAATGGTTGCTATCTTTGCGTTTATCTTTGTTATGTATGCAAATGGTTTCTTAATCAAGCGTAGAAACAAGGAATTTGCATTATATGGAATTCTTGGTTTAGAAAAGAAACATATTCGTAAAATTCTATTCATTGAATATTTTGTATTGTTTATTTGTGCACTTATCATTGGCATTATCGGTGGATATATTTTTGGCAAAGTTACTTTCATTGCATTGAATTATCTGTTGAAAGATACAGCAGGTAGCTTAATGGATTATCCATTTAGTATAAAGTCATGTGTATCGACAGCAGTATTAGCTTTCGTATTATTTGTGATTACTCTTATCAGAAATAATATTAAGATCTATCTTGCAACTCCTGTACAACTTCTAGGAAATCAACATAAAGGTGAGGGTGAGCCCAAAAATAGATATCTATTCTTATTATTAGGCTTTATTTTACTTGGTGCAGGATATGCAATTGCCTTAACGGTTCAAGGAATATTAAGTTCATTAGTTTATTTCTTCTCTGCCGCTTTATTAGTACTATTTGGAACATATCTTTTATACATATCATTCTCGATTTTTATCTTAAAACTACAAAGAAGAAATGAAAAATTTTACTATAAGCCAACGCATTTTCTAAGTGTTAGTGGACTGTTGTATCGTATGAAGGCAAATGCAGTGTCACTAGCAAGTGTATCTATTCTTAGCACGGGTGTATTAATTACATTATCTGTAACTGCAGCAATTTACTCGACAATTCAAAAAACGGTAGATTATGTAATGCCACGCGATTATTCATTATCCTCAGATGAAATCGTTACTACAGAAAACAAAGATGAAATTGAACATATTTTATATACTGCAGCTAATCAAGGTCTAGAAGTTTCTAATGGTCTTGAGGATGATTATGTTTCTTATGGATACGAAACAGCAGCAAATCGTGTAGGGGATGAATTAACGGTTTTAAAATCAGAACAAGCACTAAAACCATATTTTATGATTGTTCGTGACCTTGCAAGTTACAATAAACGTACACATCAACAAATCGAATTAAAAGACAATGAAATCTTAATGTGTACAAATCAAAAAAATCTGCTTGATTTAGACCAAGTTAAGATTGGTGATATTACATATACGATTCATAAAGTTCCGAATTTTATTCCTTCAACATATGCTGTAGAAAGTTATGGAATCATCGCAAAAGATTTCACAGTTATGAAAAAAATTGGAGAAGTTCTTCAGATGAAGAATATTGATACAGGCGAATATTATACACCAAATATTACGGCAAACCTAAATTGGAATCTTAAGTCAAATGTAGTTGATAAAACAAAATATTTTGCAACACAGTCAACATACGCGAAAGAACACTCATTCGATTTTGAAACGAGAGAGGAAACTATCAAAAAAGCGTATGAGTTAAATGGTGGATTCCTATTCCTAGGTATACTAATTGGCATTATCTTTATTGTCGGTACTGTGTTGATTACATATTACAAACAGATCAATGAAGGATATGAAGATCGCGATAAATTCCAGATTATGAAAAAAGTTGGATTACCAGATCAATTAATTCACCAAACAAGTAATTCACAAGTATTATGGCTGTTTTTAGCACCATTAGCAGTAGCTACTTTACATAGCCTAGTAGCATCAAAGATAGTTTCTCAATTACTTGGTTTATTTGCGGTAAATTCCTATATGGAGTATGCACAGATGTTATTTGCGGTAATCGGAATCTTCTTCATTGTTTATTTTGTTATATTCCGTCTTACATCAAGAGCATATTATCGCATTGTTCATTAGTTAGTTATGACAGTACATTGATTCAAATGTACTGTTTTTTATATCAGATGGAAATTTTCATGCATGGATGAACAGATGTTTATAGGTTATGATAAATATATACTTTATATATTTATTTTTCTGAAACATGAGGAGACGTAGTAATGAGTAAATTCCGTATTGATACATTTATGTCTCACTATCCTGGTAAAGGAGTTGATACATATGACGAAATCTATGAACCTATTAAAATGGATGATGATATACCATTATCTATCATTGAGGTGAAGATTGATAATACTTCAAAAAATATTTCTGTACCACGGCATTGGCATCGAAGTATTGAAATCTTATTACCGAAATCTGGTGGTACACAAATTCATGAAGATCAAGGTAATAGAAAAGTATATCCAGGTGATTTTGCACT
>NZ_CAUQGG010000004.1:0-159388 GCF_963517755.1 uncultured Solobacterium sp. | reverse complement strand
AACCAGTTTTCATCAAAGTTCTTAGAATTACGATACGTCGTCATCGCATCAAACTCACCTGTATCAAATGTCTTATTAACCTCACGCAAGAAATTCTTATCGATGATATTATCCGCATCAAATACCATGAAAGCTTCATAGTAATCTTCGCCCTTGCGTTCAATCACATTGTGATAAAGAAAGTTTAGTGCATAACCCTTACCAACCTCTTCTTGATTGAAACGTTCAAATACGATGGCACCATGCTGACGAGCAACTTCAGCAGTTTCATCCGTACAGTTATCCGCCACAACATACATATCATACATTTCATCTGGATAGGTCTGATTGCGTAAACTATCTAACAATTCTCCAATGACACCTTTTTCATTTCTCGCAGAGATGAAAATTGCGTAACGATGATTCTTCTTTGCATCAGGTAACTTTGGAACCTTGCGCTTAAACATACTAACCGCAATATAAACAATCTGATATAGATATAACAAAATCATCAGCCCAAAGATAATATCTGTGATTAATGTAAACTGTTCAAGAAATTTCATTTGACCTCCGTCCACACAATAATCATTTTGACATACTTTCTATCATGTGTGTTAATATAATTTCTATGCATATTAAAATTCTACCCATGTTACCGGATTTCATCACTCTAGGATGTCTATATTATTTTGTCTTTTTACCAAGATGGAAACAGCTATCAAGAAAGAAATTCATTTGGTATACCGCACTATATCTGTATATTTGCGTCATGATGATGTTAACACTCATGCCCATCATCATCCATATACCAAATATATTCAATGGTTTCTCATCTGAGACAAACTTCTATCCGTTTATTGACTGGCAGTTACAACGTGGAGATTATTTAACTGAGTCATTATTAAATATATCATTGTTTATACCATTTGGCTTTTTAATTCGACAAAATACAAAATTCACACCATGGCAGGTCATTCTCATCGGACTTTTCTCAAGTATTAGTATTGAAGTCCTACAACCACTACTCTCGTTTGATCGCGTTAGCGACGTGAGTGATGTTATCACCAATACCATCGGTACTTGTCTTGGTGTATATCTCTATCAACTATATCTACGAAAAACAAGTTCTAAATAATAGCGAAGCGATTATCAATCACTCGCACATAAAAGGATGACTATTTCAGGCTGCCATCACAAGCAGTCGATAGTTATCCTCTTTTACTATTCAAAACCCATTACTGATTTTAGAGCGGTGTTTAACAATACCGCCGACCGATTCCACTTAAGCTAGTTTAAAGCAAGAGAAACACACCCCCTAATCATTTTGCATTATGGGCTTTCTTAATGCTATTCTTTAGCATCATTATCACAATTCTTTCCTCTTACAAAAGATTGCTACAACACGTTCTATTTCTAAAAGTTTATCGCACATAATATTTAACTTAGGCTGATTGTACTCTCTAACTACTAAATATTGATTTTCACGAATTCCTCCGGCAAGTTTTCCAGGATAAAGCTTATTGATTAACTCAATATCTGTTTTATTTACTACAGATGTAAGTTTCCTAATTGGATCTAATACCTTAATAGACATGTTAGGATATTGTTCTTTTACATAATTTTTCACATTTCTTATTCCTGTGTCTGCGGCATAGATTGAGAATATTTCAATTTTGCATCTATTTGAATTCAAAATTTCTGAAAGAGCAATAACATTTCCATTGCACACAAATACCATACTTGTATCAGATGTAGTACACTCTTTATCATTTATATATTTATCAATCGTTTCTTTTGTGCTTTTACCATTTTGAATATTATCAAAAAGTAATACGACTTTTTTAATTTCCTTTCCGCCAGTATAGTAATTATTTCCTATTTTTTCTATAGTCTGATCATATATATCAACAAGATTTCTTTCTATCGGATTATTAAAATATCGATTATTTATATGCTTCAGCGTACTTTGTGCACGTGAACGATCCTTTGGTACATATAAAACACCTGCTGTTTCTCCTATTGGACACCTTTTTTTCACAACAGAAAAGTCTTCAATCTCATGTTTTTTTATCAATGACAACCAATTTTTTATATCAGCTTTTGACGGCTTCAAGAACATCATATGATTGATAAGTCGATATCTCGCTACTGATTCAATAGGGATTCTAGGATGAATATTCTCAAAAGCATCTTTAAAGCATAACATTTGTTTTGAAATACTCTTGACATCAGATTCACTAATTATAGTTATATCAGCTTCACTCAGTGCCCCTTGTTTAATTTTTTTTATCTTTTCAATTACCAAATAAAAATAGTTTACCTGAGAACCAACATAAATTTTCTTTTCAGCATCATTTATCAACGCAAAGAAATTACCTTCAAAAATATTTACATCTTCACCGGATATATCCTCGATTATAAAATCATTCAGCTTTACATGTGATGAATCTGTAATTATGTTTTTCTCCTGAAGATAATCAATTTTCAGGTTACACTGATCAAGCTTATACATAAAAAGCTTTTCATCTAATTCAAGTTTTTTTAACAGTTCTTCAGAAAGTATCCCCGGAATTAAATATTCACCTTTATATTTTTTCTCATAAAGTGCATCTGAATCAAATATATAGCTTATTTGATCTCCGTAATCTTTGAAAAAAGCATCAAAACATTTTTGCTTGTCATCACAAAAATCTAACCAACAATCAATGATATTATTCAAATCTGATTTCTCACCTATTTTAAAATCTTTAAATTGAATAGCATTGATTTCATCCAATTTCACAACAGCCCCGAGATTAATATATTTCAAACCTGACCCTGATATTTTTAACAATCCATATTTAAATAATTTATCACTTATATAACTCTTACCATCCTTATGAGCCATGCCCTCATCAACGACATATGGATCATTCTCTCCAAATGGATTAGTAGGATAAATCTTACCTTGGCGGTCATGCAAAGCGGATTCAAATATAATATTATAGTTTCTATAATAATATATAATATCTAAAATCTGAGCTATACGATCTATATTGTTTTCAACAGAAAATTCCTTAGCCAAATCAACGAAACCATATTCATCGAACGAGTACTCTACAAAATAAGCTATTGCCTCACCGTTAGCGTTTGTTTCTGCGGTAACATTGCTTAACTTATAATTGCTTGTATCATATTTAGAACTAAAATATGAAGACTTATTATTTCTAATGAGCACCTTCTTCACTTTAGTATCATAAAGAACTAACAAACCATTTTTCTCGTAGTTTTTTTTCCAATCATCATCTCCCAGACGAATACATTTATGATATAAGTACTCAATAAATTTTAAGTTTTTTCCATCAATCATGTTTTCAATATCTTTTAATTCCTGTGGATATTGTGCTTTATCAAACACTTGAAGTGCAAGCATTAATGCTTGCACTGAACTAGCTTTTTCTATTTCAGCATACAAATTATCGCAATTAATTAACCTAAACAAGAATCTACCAATTGGGAAAACAAGATTGTTATTAACATCAGAAATTTTAAAAATGCAACGAATTTTCTCAAGGTTATCTAGTAAAAACACAAAATCATTTTGTGGAATTCCTTCCAAAACATCCTCTTTAGAATACAAAAGGTTCAATAAATAGATACACATCAATTCCCCATTATTATGTGTATTATTTTCTATAGTCCTGATATTCTCAAACGCATTTAAAATCGCTTTTTTAATATCATCTTCTGGCATTGTATTTTGATTCAAGGATTCAACTGCTCGGAAAAATAGCGTTGCTATTCTTTCTTCATTACCTGTCGCATTCTCTGTTTTTATTTCTTTTTCCAAAAAAAGGAAAATATCCTTAATCAGATCTTTTCTATTAGACAATGCCAAGTCTTTTAAATAGGTCTCAATTGCTAGTTTGATATTCATATTTCTAGTTTTGACAAAGATAGAATAATACTTTTGTCTTCTCCTTCCTTGATATCTTCTACAACAATAGTCTTCAAATATCTATCGATTATTTTGCGCTTAATAGAAGGATATAACGTATCCTCTTTAAGTGTATAAAACATAGTAGCCAAAAGGCATGAAAAATTAATGGTATTATATGGCACTAAATTAAATAATCCGCTTTCTAGGCATGCTTCTAAAATATCAGCATTCCCAAATATGAATCTATAGAATAACTGATATCCACTACCCCTTCCATAAATGCAACCAAAAATTTGTCGGGAAAACTGCGAAAAATAAATTTTTTTTGCACGCTCATCCGCATATCTTGAAAAGAAAAAGCTGATATCTCCCGCATTAAAACTTCCCTTTTTTCGAATTAAGAAATTCACTTTATCCCTTACATATTGATTTTCCGTCAAATAAGAATACTCCGAAATTCTCAATCCATACTGAAACTGATCACTTCTTAATAATTCCGCTTTTTGTTTTTCAGTCAACTTTCCTATTTCACCATAAATTTTGCTTTTATCTTTATTAATGCTTAACCCATGACGGCTAAATACACTTTCCAATTTTTCATTAATTTGAAGGCTATCTACCGAATCATCATGGAAAACAATGATATCATCCACATATCTATACAAAAATATATTATTTCTATCCGGTCCAAACTCAGATATTGCCTTATCTATTAATGTACCAAGAAAGATCTCAGCAATTAATCGTGCATATGCCGGTCCTTGAGGAACACCAATTCGCTTGTCGTTCATCTCTGACATTAATTGCTCATTATACTTTATAAGGGCCATAAAAAGGTTGTTTTCCTCTTCAGACAAATTATCCTTTAACAAATTATAAACACCTAAAAAGTCTATACTATCATAAAAGTGTTTTATATCTATTGTTAAAACATGCATGCATGAATATAAATCTACTTCAATATATTTTCTAATCTGCGATAAATAATTACTCCAAGAAGTATACCAATGATAAAACATTTCATCGCTGGATATATAGTTAGGATTATAACTATATGATTTTAATGACCGATTCATTCGATAAAATGCATTTAATGCAATATGTGAGGTCAAAACTCTATCATAGGCCGATAGCGAAACCATAGTTCTTTCCTTCTCTTCACTCTCAATACGTGCAAAGCGCATAAATCCTATTGGAATAATATCCAAATTCTTCCCACTTTTAATATTGTTAACAATATCATTTATCTTATTGGTATCGTACACTGTCATATGATTTAAATCATCCCAAATTGATACAACCGGTACTTCATCATTTGAGAACAAATATCGCTTTTCTTTTTCAACTGTGTACATACTATCGCTAAGAACTGACGTCTCATTCTGATTCCATTCCACGACGCTCAAATCCAGTTCAAGATCTCTTATTAAAAATTGTAGTCCTGTTTCCGTTGGATTAATCCAATCTTCCATATCTAAATCATACAGATTATAAAGATATGCAAAAGTCGCTGGAAAGTATTTTTTTCCATATTTTTCTATCTTATCATTTGTCTCTTCTTCTGAAAAAGTAGGACAATATTTAAAAATATCTTTAAGTAATCTATATCCATCCCCCAACTTGCCAAGAGTCCCGAGCATTACCAGCCAATCTTTAAGTAATGCTTCTCCATGCATAACCCTATCTAGTAAGGCTCTATATACCTCTGTTTTTGATAAACAATTGATTACCGCATCAGCATCACACTCAACTTCACCAATCGAATATGTTCTCACAAACTGAGATATACTGTTCTTAATATTCAAATCTAATTTTACAGAAATCTCTTCAAAATTATTCTGTTTTACAGAATAAAGAATATTTAACTGTTTTTCATAGAAAGAATCGTTAACTTTTTCAAGTCGATAATCTCCTTTAAATAAATATGAATTTCCACCTTTTTTATGCCTTGAAAGTGGAATCTTGACTTGCTTGCCAACTACGTTTCCCTTACTGCTAAACGTAGATGGAAATTCATCTAACCCAAATTCAGTATTATCATAATTCCAGCCTACACTTTTTTTTATTGACTGAATTAGATTATAAGCATCTTCTTTTTTCACATAGTTACTAAACAGAATCCAAGTATGAATACCCCTACGCCCTGAAAATTCATTAACATAAGATATACCATGTTCATCTAAGTACTCATTCAAGGGCTTAGTACAACTAGCGTATAGTTTACCAATATTTGGCTTATCTTTATCCTTACAATCAAAATCAAAGCATATCCATTTGAGATATGGACTTTTATACAATTGCTGATAGCTTCCAATGGCTTTACCCTCAACTAGCATGCACAAAATATCATTTTCCGTAATTTTTGTATACTTAGTTACATAGTTTCCATCCGCAAGTTGTATCGCCATTGCATTTCGATTTACAACAAATAACTCATATAGTTTTTTTGCTATTTTACGCTGTAATTCTTTCGATTTATTCATAAACGTCATCTCATCCTTTTATAATACAGCCACTAGACATTTCACCACTTTTTATAATACCTGAATTTTCAATTTAAATGCAATGTAGTTGAATAATAGATTTCATCCGGTATTTTATATTCTAATATTTTTTTATTTTATTCAGTTTATCGAATATCTAGATACATATTCTTGAGATATGTCGTTACTATTCCCCCCCTTAGAAAATATTTTCTAAGAATCCAAATAGCATTTTTATTGTACCCATAGTGCCACGGATGATGAGGCTTTTGAAAGTAGAATTGTAACTTAGCTAAAGATCCTGTCACTTCTCAATGTTTATAGAACTCATTTCCTATATATCTAGAAATATTAAAATACATAGTTAATCTTTAAATATATTTCTAATGACTTTATTTACTATAACTGTATTTCACCCCTAATCTACCAATCCATCTCTATTGTTGCCCCTAAGAGACCTTCATCGACATCATATCAACACTTGAAAATTAGTTTATTTCCGGCATGACGCTATTTAACCTGATTTTTTAGTATTTCGATAGCCACTTTGTTTCCTTCTAATAGATTTGCTTAGGCTAACAACCAACCTAGCATATCCACCACTATATTTTGATAGATAATAAATTGTAAATCTTAATCCCTCAATTTCTTCTGATGGTATTGTTGATTTAGGTTTTTTCCTCAAAAATTTGAATAAATCTAGTTTTCTAACATCTTATGCGTTTGGCATTTCGTACGCCTTAAAAGATATTTGTTATCAGTGCATTCTGGAAAGCAACCTTCCTTATCAGAATTATAAATGATTTCTCTAGGTATTGTAGTTTTGTATCTATGAATTACAATCACGATTTCTTAGAACAACTCGTTCAAAACAGAATATTTTCTAACAGAAAAAACACCCTGCAAATATATGCAAAGTGTTTCTTTGTTTGTTGTACTGTCCAATCCAGCAAATTAACGCTTGGAGAACTGTGGAGCGCGACGAGCACCCTTTAAACCGTACTTCTTTCTTTCCTTCTCACGGGAATCACGTGTTAGGAAACCAGCCTTCTTTAATACTGGTCTGTAATCAGCAGAAGCTTCTAGAAGAGCTCTAGCAATACCATGACGCATTGCACCAGCCTGGCCAGTATAACCGCCACCTGCTACGTTGATCTTGATATCGAACTGTTCCTTAGTTTCTGTGAGTACTAATGGTGAATTAACTACCATACGTAATGTTGCTTGTGGTAGGTATTCTTCTAAAGTACGACCATTAACTGTTACAACACCTGTACCCGGAGTCATAAAGACACGAGCAACGGACTGCTTACGGCGTCCTGTTCCAACATAAGTTACTTTTTTCTTAGTTGCCATCTTGTCTTATCCTCCTTACTTTACCTTCAGCTCAACAGGCTTCTGAGCTGCGTGTGGGTGTTCAGCACCAGTGTAAACAAATACATGCTTACGTTGTACATCACCCAATTTGTTATGTGGTAACATACCCTTGATGGCTTTTTCAACCCATTCAACAGTGTAGTTTTCACGCATAACCTTTGTACTTCTTGTACGAAGTCCTCCTGGATACATAGAATGACTATAGTAGAACTTCTTTGCATCCTGGTCACCACTGATCTTAATCTTGTCTGCATTGATTACGATTACATAATCTCCACAGTCAACGTGTGGTGTGTAGGCAGGCTTGTGCTTGCCTCTTAATAATGTTGCTACCTGAGTAGCTAGACGTCCTAATGTGCAGTCTGTTCCATCAACGATATACCACTGACGAACAACTTCACTTGGCTTTAACATAGTTGTTTGACGCATTTTTACTTTCCTCCATATGTAGTTTCCGGGGCTACATTGGCATGAAGTGCCATTTACCATTTTAGCCGTTGATACCCCACAAGTCAATTAGATTATTTCGATTCTTCGACTGAATTTGATACAATTCTTCCACTTTTTGTATAGACGAGAATTGGCGTGAAGTTTGCTTGCTTGTGTAAGCGTTCTTCAAGTTGTGGAAGAAGGATATTTGCTAGTGGGATGCCACGTTCTTCTTCAAGAATATGGATGCTAGCTTGCCCTTGGTTGATTTCATAATATCCCAACAATTCTTGACTATGCCTTGTAGTCATCGCATAGAATTGATGACTAGCATTCTCTTTGATTGCTTGCTCTAGAGCAGCTAGTTCTCGGTTTGTACAGGAGACATCATCCCCCTTTAAAAACTCACGAACCATACCTGTTTCATGTAGTGCTAATGTTTTAAAGTAATCAACATATTCCAATGTCAGTCCTTCAGCAGGGCTATTTTTGTGTGGGAAGCTTTTACGCTTCGCATCTAGAATCTCTTGGATATGTGATGGCTCGTACTTGTGCTTACCAACTTCAATTAACACAGAAGCCATCATACGAACCATGTAACGTAAGAATCCTTTCCCTACAAAGGCTAATGTAATCACACCATCCTCTTCCGTTAATGTAATGGAACTTACTGTTCTTACTTGATCTGGATATTCTTCTAGTGAACTGGAATTCAAGGATGTAAAATCATGTGTTCCAACAAGATAATGGATACCTTCTCTCATCTTTTCTACATCCAAATGAATTGGACATTGGAAAGCTGTATCCCTTGTAAATACATTGTATGGTCCATGATTGATACGATAGTTATACTGTTTGAATCGTACGTTATATCTTGCATGGAAACAAGCATCCTCTTCTTCTACCGACATGATATGAATATCATCTGGCAAGAAAGCATTGATTGCACCCATCCATTTACGTGTTGGCATCTCTCGTTTTGTATCAAACATGAATACCTGTGCTCTTGCGTTTACCCCTGCATCCGTTCTACCAGAACCAATCACATTGACCTTTTCCTGTGTAATTCGCTCAATCACTGCTTCTAGGATTTCCTGAATAGAATCCCCCTTACGCTGTGATTGCCATCCGGAGTAATTTCTTCCGACATAAGATACGACACATTTATAGCGCATCATAATAGAATCGCCAATCCAATCATCACGATTAGAGTTGTAAAGGCGCCGAGTAATAAGAAGTAATCACGCTTTGCCATCTTTAAGACTTTATAACGTGTACGCTTTTCTCCTGGTGCATAACCTCTAGCCTCCATAGCATTCGCAAGATCTTCTGCACGTTGTAAAGCAGATACAAATAGCGGGACAATCAGAGAAAGAATTGCCATGACTCTCTCCATCAGTTTCCCTTCCTTCATATCAACACCACGCGATTGTTGTGCTTTCATAATACGTTGTGTTTCTTCAATTAAGTCTGGAATAAAACGTAGCGCAATACTAATTAACATCGCAATCTCATGTGCAGGCACATGGAATCTCTTTAAAGGCATTAATAAATCTTCAATACCCAAAGTCATATCCAAAGGTTTGGTTGTGGCGGTTAGACAGGTTGTGATCATAATCATCAACATCAGTCGAATCGCGATATAGAGTGTTTGAAATACTGCATCACTATAGATAACAAAACTACCGAGTGCTACTAATGGTTTTCCTGTCTTCATCACAAATGCATTGATGATTAATAAGAAGAATAACATCATTAACATCGGCTTCATTGATTTCCAAATAAAGCCAAAACTCAACTTTGAAATCAGGATTGTACTAGCAGCTACAACAAAGATAACTCCATATCCAATCCAGCCTGCTGGAATAAACACCGCTATTAACATCACCAACATCGCTATGATTTTTGCGCGTGGATCCATCTTATGCACTGGTGAATCTAATGGCAGATAACGTCCAAGTGTAAAATTACCCATGTTTCTTCACCTGCCTTACTATTTCTTTTGCAAGCGAATGAATATCGTTGATTTCATCCGGAATTTCAAATCCACTCTTGCGTAAGCTATCTTTCATCTGAATGAATGCTGGCGGTAAGATATTCATACTGCGACAAAGTTCAGGGTTATCAAAAAACTTCTTCGTACTATCGTGGAAGCGAATCTTTCCATCTTCCACTACAACCACCTCATCACAATATTTATATACCTGTTCCATATCATGCGATACAATCAGCACCGTCTTGTTATATTTACGATTTAATGCATAGAACAACTCCATCATCTGTACTGTACCGATTGGATCAAGTCCTGCCGTTGGCTCATCCAAGACAATGACCTTTGGATCCATCGCTAAAATACCCGCAATCGCTGTTCTTCTCTTTTGTCCACCGGATAATTCTAATGGGCTCTTTTCATAGTTTTCTATCCCTAGCCCAACTAACTTAAGCGCATCTTTGGCCTTCTTAATGGCTACTTCTTCCGTACATCCAAAGTTCTTTGGACCAAACGCAACATCCTTGAGCACAGTTTCCTCAAATAACTGGTATTCAGGAAACTGGAAGACAAGACCTACATCCCCACGCAGAGATTTGAGTTTCTTTGGTGTCTCCTTTGCGCTAATCGTACGATCAAGAATATGAATTGTTCCTTCGGTTGGTAATAGTAACGCGTTTAAATGTTGAATCAATGTACTTTTACCAGACCCTGTCTGACCAATAATCGCTGTAATTTTATTTTCTGTAATATTGAGGTTGATATCCTGTAAAGCATCGTATTGGTAAGGTGTACCGGTGCTATAGACATGTTTTACATGCTCGAATGTAATTGGCATAATTCTTCCACCAGTCCTTCCTGTGTAATATGTGATGAAACATGCAGACCACATGCCTGCAATTCCTCACTCAACTTTAAGCTAAAAGGGATATCGAGCTTCATCTTCTTTAACTTCTCTGGGTCTTTAAAGACTTCTTTTGGTGTCCCTGTGATTGCCACATGACCACCATCCATCGCAATGACATAATCACTCTTAGCAACTTCATCAATGTCATGTGTGATGGAGAGAATCGTTAATTTACTTTCACCGTGTAGTTCAGTAATTACACGTTTAATTTCATCTTTCCCTTGTGGATCTAACATGGATGTTGCTTCATCAAAGATGAGAATCTTTGGTTTCATCGCAAGAACACCCGCAATCGCAACACGCTGTTTCTGACCACCACTTAATCGTGTAGGTTCTTGGTTCAGATACTTTGTCATGCCGACTAAAGCTGCGTTTTCTTCGATGATCTGGTCCATATCTTCTTGTGGAACACAATGGTTTTCAAGTCCAAAAGCGATATCATCTCTCACCGTGGAACCAATAAACTGGTTGTCTGGGTTCTGGAAAACAATACCGATATTAGAACGAATCTTGTTTAAGTTTTCTACATTTAATTCCATGCCATCCACCATGATAGAACCGGAAGCCTTTTCTAAAAGACCCGCAATCAACTTTGCGATTGTGGATTTCCCACTACCATTGTGTCCGATAATTGTTGTATAGGTTCCTTCCTCAATCGAGAAAGAAACTTCATCAATTGTCTTCGCACTTTCATCATATGCAAAACTGAGATTTTTTACTTCAATAATCCCCATGTGCTCTTATCTCCTGTACTTCTTACGCGGCTTTTGTATCCTTACAAAGCGTGCATATTATATCATTCTTTTTCACTTACACTCAAACTACAGACCTAAATCTCGTTGTTTTCTACGAATTTCTTACAATCGTATAAAAAGTTGAAGCTTTCACTCCAACTTTATACTTATGAAAACGTGTTAAAACTACTTTTGAATAGAGTAGTTTTGGTAACTGCCATTTAATACAGCCGCTTGATTTGCGACATTTAAGATATCGCTGATAATTGCACCATCCTCTACAAATAATTTCTTTGTGATACCCTCTTGAGAACACTCATAGCCTGCCGCTGTCATAATGTCTGCGAATGCTTCGAAGTTCTTTTCGCTATCGAATGATACGTAGTGATGAATCGTAACGAGTGTATCTGGTTCAAACATACCATTTAAAGAAGCTGCTTCTGTTAACAATTCTTCTACGAAGTCAGGATTGAGATATGGATATACACCACATACTTCCTGTACTTCAACAGAACGATCACTTGCGTCATAAGTAGGTTGTGCTACACCATCTCCATCTGAAAGAGTTATAAAACGCACTTCATTATCATCGTCTTCTTCTTTATTTTCTGTTTCTTTCTGATCCTTTAAAAGTTTTACTGCAACGACTGCACCAATTCCGACAGCCACCGCAAGAGCACCAAATAGTCTATTAAACATAGTTGTCTCCTCTCTGTCTCTCTATGCCATATTTTAGCACATCTCACTAAAATACCCTAACAGAAACCTCAGCGTTTTTGTTCTAAATAAGTCATGATACTAACCGCATTTGAGGCAGCACCTTTACGAATTTGATCTCCACAACACCAAAGACTAATACTATTTGCTCGACTTGTATCTTTACGGACACGACCCACGTAGACAACATCTTGATTAGATGTCTCAATCGGCGTAGGTACATGGTCTTCAATCAGTTGTACACCTGGGAAGTTTTTAATTGCTTGACGAATTGCATCTAATGAAACTTCTTGTTCTGTTTCCACTGTCAAAGAAATGGAATGAGAACGATACACCGGTACACGTACACAAGTGCAGTTTACCTGCATATCCTCCGCATGCATGATCTTACGACCCTCATTGTGCATCTTCGCTTCTTCTGTTGTATAACCATCCTCTAGGTATGATCCAATCTGGGCGATACAGTTATACGCAATCTGTGCTGGGAAGACATTTGGATGAACTTCTTCCCCTTTATCAAGTTCTATAATCTGCTGACGTAATTCACGCATCCCTTCAACACCTGCACCACTGACAGCTTGGAAAGTTGTCGCATTTACATGCTTGATTTTGGATAAGCGATGAATTGGTGCAATTGCCATCAACGCAATAATCGTAGAACAGTTTGGATTTGAAATAATGCCATGATGATGAAGCGCGTCATCCCCGTTAATCTCTGGAACCACTAATGGCACATCATCCTGTAAACGAAAAGCACTAGAATTATCAATCAGCACTGCATTTGCCTTTTGAATCAAAGGTAAATATTCCTTCGTTAATGCATTGGATACTGCGCCCAATACATAATCTAATCCTTCAAAAGAATTCTCATCTACAACCTGTACCGTGATTCCTTCGCCATGAAACGATAATACGCGTCCATCCGATCTTGGGCTGGAAAATAAACGCAATTCATCTACCGCAAGGTTTTGTTCTTCGATGCATTCTAGCATTTGTCTTCCAACTGCGCCTGTTGCACCTAAAATTCCAATTTTCATGCATGTTCCCTCTCTTCTTGAATAAAACGTTCATAGATACAGCGAATCGCATTGTGGAAGTCATGATTTGATACACCTACCACCACAGATAATTCATCTGCACTCTGATTGATTACTTTAATATTGATCTTATGATTACCAAATTCACTTAATAACTGCCCTGAAGCACCTGGCACTTGTTTCATACCTCTTCCAACGATGGCTACCATCGCTAAATCTTCTTCCAGCATCAGTTCATCCGGTTCTAATTCCTTCTTGATTTTCGCAAGAATCTCATACTTACATTGTTCGATTGCGCCCTTTTGTACAATGACCGTAAATGTATCAACCGTAATCGGTACACTCTCGATAGAAATATGGTACTCCTCAAAGATGAATAATAATCTTCGTAAAAAGCCAACCTCTGTAGAACTATGACTCTTTACAACGGTAAAGGAAGCGTAATCTCTTCGACCCGTAATGCCTGTAACCGTTGAAGTACCATTGGCTTTATCATACTCTTCACAATCATCTTGAATGAACGTTCCAGGATTCTCTGGATCATTTGTATTCAAGATATGAATTGGAATATTCTTTTCACGGACTGGGAAAATCGCATCATCATGAAGTACATTAGCACCCATATAGCTCATCCCACGTAGTTCACTATACGTAATTACTGGAATTTGTTGTGGGTTATCGATAATACGAGGATCAGCTACCAATATTCCAGACACATCAGTCCAGTTTTCATAAACTTCCGCATCAACGATATTTGCCAATATTGAACCAGTAATATCACTACCCCCACGACTCATCACTTTAATTTGTCCATTTGGCAAAGCCCCATAGAAACCAGGAATAACATACTTCTGATTCATATCCACTAGTTTATCTAGATTCTGTTTAATCTTCTCAAAGTCAAAATCTCCATTATACTTAAACGCAATTACATCTTTTGCATCTAAAAACTTTGCGCCTAAATATTCAGCCATGCATCTAGCAGTTAAATACTCCCCACGTGAAACAATGTAATCAACTGGCGCATGTGTATCCAACATCTCTTTGACACTTGCGAATTCTTTTTCTAAATCAATCTTTAACGCAAGTGAATCACAGATACGTTGATATTTCTCTTTTACAAGATTAAAAATTGTTTCGTAGGATACACCATAGTTAATATGTGCATGTAAAAGATAAAGTAAATCTGTCACTTTATAATCATCACGATTTTCTTTACCACACGCACTTACGACAATAAACTTACGATTTGTATTCGCATCCACAATGCGCTTCACTTTTTCAAATTGTTCTTTACTAGCTACTGAGGAGCCACCAAACTTACTTACAATCATGCATTACCTCCGCCACAAATACTGTACCATCTTCTAATTTTCCAATCAAAGAAGCCAGTTCTACAAATGATATCTTCTTTGTAATGCATGTATCTTCATCAATTCTTTCTTCAATCATATCTTGGATATCATCAAGATTGATTGAACGAACATAGAATGAGGATACACGACTCGTATTGTCAACATGAATACTCTCATCTCTTAAGACTGCTATATCTTGCTTATAGAGTAAATCAATCAAATCCTGTACAACCGCATGTGCTGTTGGATAAGAACCTGCGCCTTGACCAACATAAGTCATCTTTCCAAGTGTTCTTGAATCACTTTCGATTGCGTTGAAGTTTGCCGGTATTGTCGCAAAAAGGTTCTCTTTTGGAATAAAGGTTGGGATAACTGTAGCACTAACACTATCATTAGACTTTATACCAGTACCGATTAATTTGCACACATAACCATGCGTGCATGCATACGCAATATCTCTAGCACTAATATAACGAATCCCATAGATATCAATATCTTGAATGCTTGTAAGTACACCAAACCCCTTACAACTTGATAGTACGACTTTGTACGCTGTATCCATGCCATCAATATCATCTGATGGATCAAATTCCGCATATCCACAATCCTGTGCTTCCTTTAAGGCTACCGCAAACTCCGATCCCTCATCACTCATCTTACTTAAGATGTAGTTTGTGGTCCCATTAAAGATACCACGGAAGCTTTCAATATCATCGATACGTTTTGTCCGATCTAAATTACTCATCCATGGGATTCCACCACCACACGCAGCCTCATACTTTAAACTAACACCGCGTGTACGTGCGGTTTCTAATAGTTCTCCCAAATGATTCACCAACATCTTCTTATTGCTTGTCACAACATGCTTTCCATTGAATAACGCCGCTTGAACATAACTAAATGCCGGCTCATCACCACCGATACATTCCACTACTACATCAATATCAGGATCTTCCACAATGTCATGGATATCCACTGTCATACGTTCATCCGTAATATCCTTTTCATAGCGAACCAATATCTTAGAAATCTCCAGTTGCGAGACTTCTTTCGTATTCTTTTCATCAATAATCTTTCTAACACCAGAACCTACAGTTCCATGTCCCAATAATCCAATTTTCATATGAACCTCTGTTTCTAAAATAGATACACTTGTATTTAAAACACAAACAGTGTATCATTTTTCTATATTTGAAACAAGAAGGAAGCCCTATGAAATATATTAGTACACGAAATAAAGATAAAGTTGTATCATCCTCTGAAGCGATTATCCAAGGTCTCGCTGCTGATGGTGGTCTCTATACACCACAAACACTCAATCAAAAGGTAGATTTATCCTCTACACTAAAGATGAACTATCTAGAGTTAGCACAGTATATTCTATCTCTTTTTTTAAGTGACTTTAGCCAAGAACAGATCCAACAATGTGTTCAAAATGCCTATCAAAACTCATTTGAAAACAACGAAGTAGCACCACTATGCAAATATCACGATGGTTGGCTAATGGAACTATGGCACGGTCCAACCAGCGCCTTTAAAGATGTAGCTTTAACACTACTACCGCATCTATTAACAGCCGCATACAAAAACCAGAATGAAAATGACCTCATCTCCATTCTTACTGCCACAAGTGGCGATACCGGCAAAGCCGCAATCAATGGATTTGCGGATGTCAAAAACACTGCCATCACAGTACTCTATCCAGAAATCGGTGTATCTGATATCCAAAAGAGACAAATGCGAACATCACTAGGTAACAATGTCGAAGTCATCGCAGTCAAAGGAAACTTTGATGATTGCCAACAGATTGTAAAAGAAGCGATGAAAAATCCAGTTGTACTAAACGCGTGCAAGCACATGAAACTATCTTCTGCTAACTCCATTAATATCGGTCGTTTACTCCCACAAATCGTCTATTATTTCGACTCCTACACAAAACTTGTTAAGAGTGGTGATATTCAATTGGGTGACGCGGTAAACTTTATTGTCCCTAGTGGTAACTTTGGTAATATCCTTGCTGGATATCTGGCAAAAAAGTTAGGCTTACCAGTTAAAAAACTAGTATGCGCGTCCAATTCAAATAATGTACTAACAGAATTTATCCGTACAGGTTCCTACAACGCAAATAGAGCGTTTATTCCTACGATATCCCCATCGATGGATATCCTAGTATCCAGTAACCTAGAACGTTTATTATTCCTTCTTAGCGATCACAATGACGTATTGATCAATCAATATATGTCTTCGCTTAAAGAAGATGGGCATTATACAATCTCTGATGAATTACGTCATGCATTACAAGAAAGCTTTACAGCGTATGATTGTTCAGAGGAAGAATGCAAGAAAGTGATTTACGATACATTCCATAATGAACATATTCTCATCGATCCACATACAGCAGTCGCCGTACATGCATGTCATGCATATAAACAAGAATCAAATGATACTACACCATGTATTGTATTATCCACAGCGAGTGCATATAAATTTGCGAAAGATGTATATGCGGCCCTTACAGGAAAATCTTGCGACGATGAATTTGAAGCGATGTACGCTTTACATGACTACACATCCGTTGCAATTCCTAAAAATCTAGCCTGCTTAAAAGATATGCCGATACGGTTTACAAAAGTCATTGAAAAAGAAGATGCACTAGACACAATCGCAAAACGCTTGGAGGATTTACAACATGATCACAATTAAAACGCCTGCCACATCCGCAAATCTTGGCTCTGGCTTTGATTGCCTTGGCATTGCGCTAAAACTATATAACATTTTCCAAGTTGAAAGATATGATCATAACTTCCTAGAAAATATAGATGAAGAATACAACAATGATAACAATCTTTTTCTAAGGGCCTATCGCCTTGGCTGTGAGACGATTGGAAAATACAGCCCGATTCATGTTATCTTTGATTGCCATATTCCAATTAGTCGAGGACTAGGAAGTAGCGCTTCCTTTATCATTGGTGGACTTGTCGCTGCTAGTGTTTTACACAACAACATTCTCAGTGAAGCAGAAATCTATCGTTTAGCCTGCAGTATTGAAGGCCATCCCGATAATATTGCGCCATGCCTATATGGTGGACTTTGTGCAGGCATGAAAATCGATCAGAAACACTTCTTATCCCATAAACTTCCAATCCATAAAGATTGGAAATATACCGCTCTTGTGCCAAATGTCGAGGTAAGCACAGAAGAAGCACGTGCCGCATTACCAGAGCATTACCCACGCGCGAAAGTCGCTACAGCTATTAGTAATGCGATACTCACATCGCAAGCACTTCAGGAAGGAAATCTCTCTCTACTTTCAGCTTCAACGCACGATATCATTCATGAACCTTATCGCAAAAAATTAATTCCAAATTTTGAGATAGTCCAGCAAATTGTAAAGGAAGATACTGATGGAATCTTACTCATCAGCGGCTCAGGTTCAACCTGCTTAAGTATTGCAAAGAAAGAATTAAGTACAGCAGCACGTTTAAAGATTGCCTCACTTCCACATCATTGGCAGTGTCTACAGTTGGATGTTGCCTATCATGGTACAGAAATAGAAAGGTAAGCACATGCAAAACTCCGATTACCTAATCGTTCATAAAAAGATTTTGCCAGAATACTTCAACCAAGTCATTCAAGCAAGATCTCTACTTGAAAATCACGAAGTTGAAACGGTGACAGAAGCCGTTAAAAAAGTAGGTATTTCCAGAAACACCTACTATCGTTATAAAGACTATCTATTTGAGATTTCTGATAACGCCACTTCACGTACGATGACCATTTCTCTTCTTTTAAAAGATGAAAGTGGCGCATTAACAGCGGTACTACAAACATTGAGTAAAGCACAAGCAAGTGTTTTAACGATTTCTCAAGCAATTCCAGTTGGAGGATACGCAACGGTACTAATCAGTCTAGATATCTCCAAGATGGAAAATACGCCAGATAATTTATTAAAACAATTACTAAAACATTCTTGTGTACGTAAAGCACAGCTAGATGCAATCGCATAATAAAAGAGCCAAGCGGCTCTTTTTGTTTGTTTACTTTTGAACGCTTCCTTGCTTAGCAACTGCAGCCATCTTAGCTTCAATCGCAGCCTGGTCACCTAAGTATTCCTTAGAGATGAACTTTCCGTTGTCGTCAAATGTATAAACGAGTGGAACACCTGTAGGAATATTTACGCCGATGATTTCTTCATCTGTTAAGTTTTCAAAATACTTAACAAGAGCACGTAAACTGTTACCGTGAGCAGCGATGATGACACGCTTACCAGCCTTCATCTGTGGTAAGATTTCCTGCTCGTAGTAAGGAACTGCACGAGCGATTGTATCCTTTAAGGATTCAGCTAATGGAAGTTCATCCTTATTTTCATTACGGTAAGCTTCCTGTAATGCTGGGTTTCTATCATCTGTTGGATCCAAAGCAGGTGGCTGAACATCAAATGATCTTCTCCAGATCTTAACCTTCTCTTCACCATACTTCTCAGCTGTTTCAGCCTTATTTAAGCCCTGTAAAGCACCGTAGTGTCTTTCATTGAGCTTCCAAGTCTTTGTGACTGGTAACCATTCACGGTCCATTTCAGATAACACAAAGTTTAATGTGTGGATTGCACGCTTCAAATATGATGTATAGCAAAGATCAAAGTCGAATCCTGCTTCCTTTAAAGCACGTCCGCCAGCCTTAGCTTCTTCTACACCCTTCTCAGAAAGTTCAACGTCTGTCCAACCTGTGAAAAGGTTGAGCTTATTCCATTCACTTTCACCATGTCTAATTAAAACAAGTTTCATTTTAAGCCTCCTTCGCTTTTTAACAAATCAATCGTATCACATGACTTTATGATGTCAAACGAAAATATTCACATCTACTTACGCTTTTTGTGATACTAGTTAAAGAATTTATTATTTCCTGGAAATGTCAGGAAACGATATGCATTGCGATTTCTGTTACCGCATGAAATGCGGCAGAGATTTCTGCTAAACTCGCCGTACAACTTCCCTGCATCATTTCTTGATTTCCACCACCCTTAGCGTGAATGGCTGCGTTAAATTCAGAGCGAATCGATAGTAAGTCAATCATACGACTCATGATGACATAGCTATATCCCACTTCTGTCTTCGCAATCACCATTACCGTAGAAATACCTCTTTCAATACAACGATTACAGAATGCACGCATTCCTTCAGAATCCGCAAGGACAGAAGTATAGATAATCGCATCATGTGTAGGAATTTTATCTGCGTCCTTCATCATCATTTCTATTGAAATAGTACGATATGATTTCTGTACATCTAAATAGCGCTGTTGAAGATGACTTACAGCCGTCGATATCTCTAGTGGTTTAGCAGACAACAGTTTTGAAATCATACTGTTTTCTTGCTGGATACGACCAAGATAGGTAAACGCTCTTCTTCCACTCAACAAGAAGACTCTTGTTTTATTACGTAACTTTTCAAAGTTAATTACCTTACAGATTCCAATTTCACCCGTATTTTTTACATGCATACCACAACATGCACACATGTCATATCCAACAATGGAAATAATCCGTGTAGTACCTTCTATCGCAATCTTCGAACGATAATCATACTTTGTTGTTTCATGTGGAGAGCAGAAAATTTCTTGCACCGAAAGATTTGCCCAAATCGCTTGATTGACTCGTCTTTCCACTTCCTGAATATCCGCTTCTGTCAATTCTCCATTAAAATCAGCACAGATATATTCACCCATATGAAAACCAACATTTGAATATCCATATAACTGTTTAACAACACCAGAAAAGATATGTTCTCCAGTATGATTCTGCATTAAGTCAAAGCGATACTCCCAATCAATCTTACAGTGAACCTTCCCTCCTACCGGAAGAAAATCTTTTGTGATATGTACAATCCCTTCTTTTTCTCGTTGTACATCAATTACTTCAATACCTTGGATTGTACCTTTATCACAAGGTTGTCCACCACCTTCCGGATAAAAGATTGTATCTTTTAAAATAACTTTATAACCACCCTTGCATGCATGACAACCCAAAACAACTGTATCCAATTCATTTGCGTAAGGATGATGATAATAATATTCTTGAAATTCATCCATTTATTTCACCATCTCTTTATATAAAACATCTACAGTTTCCTGGTCCGCAATTCCATAGGAGAAAGCAGTCGCCGATCCCATTGCAACCGACTTTTCAAGTGCTGTTTGATCATCTTCTCCATTTAACTTACTGGTCAAAAACGCAGCCACCATAGAGTCTCCAGCACCTACAGAATTAATAACATTTCCATTTGGCGCATGGCAGTGATATACCTTGTGATTCACTAAGAGTGCACCCTGATTCCCTAATGAAACAAGTACATTTTGTGCACCCATTGAAACTAACTTGCATGCATATTCTTCTATTTGATTCTCTAAGACATTTGCGTCAAATATCTCTGATAATTCCTGTTGATTTGGTTTGATTAAATATGGATGATATGGAAGTACTGTCTTTAATACACTACCTCCAGCATCTACGATAATCCGTATCTTTCTTCCTTGTAGAAACTTCATTACATCCGCATAGAAATTCTCTTCAACACCAGATGCCATACTACCAGAAAGGATGAGTACATCACCATCTGTGAGATGTTCCAACTTTACATATAGCTTTTCAATATCTTCTTTTTCCACCGTTGGTCCACTAGCGTTAATTTCTGTTTCTGTTTCATGTTTCATCTTGATATTGATACGAGATTCTCCATGATCTAACTTAATGAACTCTGGAATAAGTCCATGACTACTCACACGGCGTTCAATCTCATCCCCAGTAAAACCAGCCACATATCCAAGTGGTGTACTAATTCTTCCTAGATGTTTCAAGGCGATGGATACATTAATTCCCTTTCCACCAACATCAATCTGCTCAAAGATAGAGCGATTTAGTTTTCCTTCCTCAAATGTTTCTAATTGCACTATATAATCCAGTGAAGGATTCATCGTTACTGTATAAATCATACAAACACCTCTTATCAGTATTATAAATGAAAAAAAGGTCCACATTGAAGTGAACCCGATCATTTGTTTAGATAATGAAGAACTTCAAGATGAATAATCCTGTAAGAATATACATCAAGAGTGAAATTTCCTTTGCCTTACCTGTAATCACATGAATGAATGTGTAAGAGATAAAGCCAAATGCAATACCTTCAGAAATTGAATATGCAAAGCCCATCATTGTAATGCATACAAAGCATGGGAATGCCTTTGTGATATCGTTCCATTCGATATTAACAACCTGCTGCATCATCAAGAAACCAACAACGATCAATGCAGGTGCTGTCGCAAAGGAAGGAATTGTTAAGAATAACGGAGATAAGAATAAAGCAGCTAAGAACAAGATACCTGTTGTAACACTTGTTAAACCTGTTCTACCACCTTCCGTAATACCAGAAGAAGATTCAACGAATGTTGTGATTGTGGATGTACCCAAGATAGCACCTACTGTTGTACCAACAGCGTCAGCTAATAGCACACCCTTAATTCTTGGTAGTTTTCCATCCTTGTCTAACATATTTGCCTTGGAAGCACATCCAATAACTGTTCCAAGTGTATCAAAGATATCTACGAATAAGAACGCAAATACAACTACCACAAAGTTCGCAAGGTGACTTGCCACAAACGCAAAGTCAAATTGGAAGAATGTAGGAGCGATAGAATTTGGCATTGAGAAGAACGCTGTTGGGATTAATGAATAGTAACCCAATTCTGGATTCGGTACATAGATACCTACTAATTGGCAGATAATGCCTAATACCCAAGTTAGTAAGATACCCCATAACATATATCCCTTAACACCCTTGATTAGCATTATCACAATCGAGATAACACCAATCATACACAAGATAACACCTACACCCTGTGATGAGAATGTTCCATTCGCAATACCACCTGTAAATGAATATAGACTAACGAGTGTAGCGCCATCAACGATGATATGTGCATTTTGTACACCAATAAATGCGATAAAGAAACCAATACCTACAGATACAGCAACCTTTAACTGTACTGGAATTGCGTTGAAGATTGCTTCACGAACACTTGTTAGTGACATAATGATAAAGATAATACCTTCCACAAGTACTGCTGTTAACGCAACCTGCCAAGGATAACCCATAACACCACACACTGTGTATGCGAAGTAAGCATTCAAACCTAAACCAGCAGATAATGCAAATGGTGTATTTGAGAATGCAGCCATGCAGAAACATGCAATTGCGGATGCGACTGCAGTCGCTGTCAAGATAGAACCTGCATCCATACCAGAAGCACTTAAGATGGATGGATTGAGCGCAAGGATATAAACCATTGTAATAAATGTTGTAACACCTGCGATCAATTCTGTTTTAACTGTTGTGCCGTTTTCCTTTAAATGAAATAACTTTTCTAACATAAATATCCCCCTTGTTTTTTCACACATCGCTGCCCTTAAAAATAAAAATCCTGCCAAGAATCATCTCAACAGGAAGTCACTAAAAAGAATAGAGACAACCGTAGTCCCGCTATTAAGGTAGCAGGGTAGAGACACTTCCGCCAATTCGAAAGCATATACGATATGTGGCACATAGGTATTATATGAAATAAACAAGACGATTACAAAGGGTATTTGTTAAAAAAACAATTTTTCCAACATTTTATACAAAATGTATATATTCGCTAGAATGAAAGCACTATCATCAAAAAACTTAAAAAAATAGGTATCCTTATCAATAAAATAATGGGATAATAACATGCGTTTGGAGGTTTTTCTATGAAGCACATGCGTCAGTTTTTAATTATCTTATTCTTTACATGTATTGGTGAAATCCTGCATGAATTTATACCATTACCAATCCCTTCTTCTATCTATGGTCTTGTTTTATTATTCATCGCACTCAACCATGGTATCTTTAAAATCAATGAAGTACATGATACAGCTGATTTCTTGATTGATATTATGCCTATTATGTTTATACCAGCAGCCGTTGGTTTAATCCAATCTACCACATCAATCAAACCAATTTTAATCCAATCCATCATTATCATGATGATTTCTACATTTGTTGTTATGGTTATCACTGGCAAAGTATCTATGTTATTACGCAAGGAGAATTCTGATCATGAATAATGTGATGTTAAATAGTGCAACGATGGGTGTTGTCATCTCATTGATGGGCTTCTTTGTTGGACTCTTATGCCGTGAAAAATTCAAGTTACCAATCTTTAATCCATTACTCATTGCGATTATTTTTACAATCGGTTTTGTCGAGATTTTCCATGTTGATTACGATTCCTACTACTCTTCCGCAAAATATCTCAGTTGGTTATTAACACCTGCGACAGTCGCGTTAGCTGTACCTCTTTACAAGGAAGTTGAAAGACTAAAATCCAATTGGAAAATGATTACAATCTCTATCGCATGCGGCTGTGCTAGTAGTGTCACAACCGTGTTGATCCTTGCCTTATTATTTCGTTTCAACCACGAACAATACGTTACCTTCTTACCAAAATCAATCACTACTGCAATCGGTATGGGTATTGCAGAAGAACTAGGTGGTATCGTACCAGTAACAGTTGCAGTTATCATCGTAACAGGTATCTTTGGTGCAATCATCGCAGATATTGTCTTCAAGGTTTTCCATATCACCGACCCAATTGCTCAAGGCTTAGCCCTTGGCGCTAGTGCTCACGCAATCGGCACATCCAAAGCAATCGAACTCGGTGACTTACAAGGGGCTATGGCAGGTCTTGCAATCTGTACATCTGGTATTATCACTGTTGTATTAGCAACCGTCTTTGCACACATCATGTAAACCTCAAAAAGAAGCGCAATGCTTCTTTTTTTTGCATAAAAAAAACGACTACCTACATTGATAGTCGTTTGTGTCATTAGTCTTCTACGTATGGTAATAAAGCCATTTGACGAGCACGCTTGATAGCGATTGCTAACATTCTCTGGTACTTCGCACGAGTTCCTGTAACGCGACGTGGAGTAATCTTTCCATTTGCGCTAACGAATTTCTTCAAGAGCTCTACATCCTTATAATCGATATAAGTGATGTTGTTTTTTGTAAAGTAGCAGACCTTTCTGCGGCCCATTCTTTGTTTTCTGAATGCCATTGTCTGTTCTCCTTTATTTAGAATGGCAGGTCATCGCTGGAAATATCCATTCCGATTCCTGCGCCGAAGTCATCACTCACAAAATCATCATTTGTAGATGGTTTTGGTTGTGAATACGGCTGTTGATAACTGTTGTCTTGATAACCACTGTTTTGTGCTCTGCTCTGTGATTGACTCTTAGATTCAAGTAAGTTTACAGTATCACAAACGATTTCTGTAACATAAACCTTCTGTCCATCACGATCATAGTTACGTGTTTGGATTCTTCCTTCAACACCCACTAACGCACCCTTACGTGCATATGAGCCTAAGAAATCGGCAGCCTGTCGCCAAGCGACACAACTGATGAAGTCTGCAGACTGTTGATTGTTTCCATCCTGTCCACGAGCCATACGACGATCACATGCGACTGTAAATGTCGCAACGGATAAGCCACTAGCTGTCTTACGAACTTCCACATCTCGTGTTAGTCTACCAACCAAAACAACGCGGTTAATCATTACTTAGCTCCCTTAGCCGGAGCTTCGTCACGGGTAATCATGAAACGAACAACATTTGCGTTGATTCCCATCAAACGATCGAATTCCTTAACGCAGGCATTATCTGCTTCAAATGCTGTTACTACATAGTAACCCTTCTTCATGTCATCAATGTGATATGCGAATTCACGCATGCCCCATTCATCTGTCTTCGCAATCTTACCACCGTTGTCAGTGATGATCTTGCTGAGAGTCTCGATTAATTCAGCTCTCTTCTCTGTTTCAACAGATTCATTGATGATGTACATGACTTCATACTTCTTCATTCCGTACACCTCCTTCTGGTCTAACGGCCATTTCTGGCAAGGAGCGGGAGTAACCCACTCGCCACAATATAGTACCAGTTCCCCTAACAAAAGTAAAGAAAAATCACCTCTATCTTTCTGATAAAAAAGTGATTCTACTCGCTATTTATGCGGATACTGGCATTCTCTCATCGCCTGCTTCACTGTGTAGGTCCATGGTTACACCATTTACCTTATACTTCTTTAACACAAACATTGTGACAGTAGCCGCAACACCTTCAATTGGTGCTAACTTTTCGCCGACGAAATCAGCGACCTCGCGCATTGTCTTTCCATTAACATTTACCAAGAACTCAGAATTACCACTCATGAGGAATAGACTGCTCACTTCTGGAAAGTGTGCAATTCTTTCCGCAATCTTATCGTAGCCACTACCACGTTCTGGTTTTGCGCTAACGCCAATCATCGCATCCACATGGTCGATATTTGCCTTGTCCCAATTCACCATTGTATGGTAACCACAGATAATCTTATTCTCTTCTAGTTCTTTCTTTGCGTTGTTAACAGATTCTTCTGTTTCACCAAGAATATCTGCTAAGTCTGTAATACTTGCACGTGGATTTTGTACAAGTAAGTCAATTAACTTTAGATTGTCCATCTTATTTTTCTCCTTTGTGATCCTTTATAAACTGTGCAATACGTCTCATCGCTTCTTGCAAGTGTTCAATACTATACGCATAACTAATTCTCGCAAAACCCTGTCCACTTTCCCCAAACGCAGTACCTGGAATAATTGCGACATGTTGTTCATTCAATAACTTCTCACAGAACTCATCACTCGTCATACCAAGACTAGAAATATTCGGGAAGACATAGAACGCACCCTTTGGTTCAAATGTTTCTAATCCCATTTCATTGAGCTTACGTACACAATACTGACGACGCATATCATATTGTTTACGCATCTCTTCAACATCCCTATCACAATCACGTAGGGCTGTAATTGCCGCGTATTGACTCACGGTAGGTGCTGCCATAACACAGTTTTGATGCACCTTTAACATCACATTGATTAGTTCTCTTGGCGCTAGTACATATCCCAAACGCCAACCTGTCATAGAGAAGGTCTTAGAGAAACCATTCAGTACAATTGTTCTTTCCTTCATTCCTGGAATCGATGCGAAAGAAGTAAACTTTTCATCACCATAAATGAGTTCAGAATAGATTTCATCAGAGATGACAAGAATATTAGTATCACGTAATACTTCTGCGATTTCTTCCATCTCTTTATAAGATAAAATCGCTCCTGTTGGATTATTTGGGTAAGATAATAAAATTGCCTTTGTCTTATCAGTAATGGCAGCCTTGATATCTGCTGCTTGAATTCTAAAACCATTTTCAACCTTAGCCTTTACATACTTTACTTTCGCACCCGCAAAAGTAGCTGTTGGTTGATACGTAACGTATCCAGGATCCGGCAAGATGATTTCATCTCCATCTTCCACAATGGTACGGAATACGAGGTCAATTCCTTCACTTGCGCCTACTGTCGCAATCATCTGATCAATATCGTAATCCAGATTATATTTACGAAGTAGATATTCACGAATCGCAAGACGTAACTCCTTTAATCCTGCATTCGTCGTATATTGTGTCTTACCTAGTTCAATTGTATGAATCGCCGCATCACGTATATCCCATGGTGTCTTGAAATCAGGCTCACCAACACTAAGTGATATACAATCCGGTATTTCCGCAACCAAATCGAAGAATTTACGAATTCCCGATGGTTTCATTTTTACTGCTCTTTGTGCTACTAACTTTGTATAATCCATAGTCTGTACCTCGTACGTCCCCTCTATTATACTCGAACTGTAAAAAAATGCTCCCTATGCAGGAACATTTTTTACCGTAATTTTCATAACATCTAAAACCTAGAGTTTATCTGAATGTCTATTCAAAAAATCTTGGATGAAAAAATCTACTTTCTCTCTTTCAGCGATGACGCTGACATTTATTTGCTTATCTATCTTCTTCTCATAAAATCCACAAAAGATAGGATTCTTGATTTTTATCGTTATCTTCGCACAACCAAACGGAAGTTTACTTCCTTTAATTTCTTGGATATTTTCCATTGCAAATCGAAATTGTAATACACTATGTCCTCTTCTTCCGTAAGTATAGTATTTTAAATAGTTGTTTTTATCAATTTCTAATTTCGCTGCATTCAGATAGAAATAACAAACTAATAAACAAAGAAGTAGTGGTATACAAACAAGCGCAATAACAATAATCATCCTGCCTGATTCATCCGTTCCTTCATGAATCAAATTTTTTAATATCCACGTCACAATCGAAGAGAACGATATAATCGTCACAAAGGCTATCCAATTTAGTATCGTCTTATGTGGATATGTCAAAATCAGTTTTGGTTCATCTTGTACAATATCTGTTTTCATAATTTACTCTGATTTTAATTCAAAGAGAATATCACGAAGTTCAGCTGCTCTTTCAAAGTTTAGACTTGCGGCTGCCTCACGCATTTCAACTTCCATATCTGCGATGAGTTTTGCCTTATCTTTCTGAGAGAGTTTTGCTTTCTTCTGCATGTATTTCGCAGCCATTTCTTTGGTCTCTTTACCACGAATAGCTTCTTCAACATTCTTCTTAACCGTTGTAGGTATGATGCCATGTTCTGCATTGTACGCTTCCTGAATCTTACGACGACGTTCTGTTTCATTGATTGCGTAACGCATGGAATCTGTCATGACATCTGCGTACATGTATACTTCACCATTCGCATTACGGGCAGCACGTCCAATTGTCTGAATTAAAGAACGATGACTACGTAAGAAGCCTTCCTTGTCCGCATCTAAGATACATACCAAGGATACTTCAGGAATATCCAAACCTTCACGCAACAAGTTAATGCCGACAATCGCATCAACCTTTCCTAAACGTAAATCACGAATGACTTCCGTACGCTCCAAGGTCTTTGTCTCATGGTGTAAATGTGCAATCTTATACCCACGTTCTTTCAGATACGCAGTAAGATCTTCTGCCATGCGTACAGTTAATGTTGTAATTAACACACGTTCATTGCGTTTAAGTCTTGCATCAAGCGCTTCACAGATATCATCAATCTGTCCCTTGGTTGGCTTGACTGTAATCTTTGGATCCAGTAATCCGGTCGGACGAATAATCTGTTCCGTTACATGATGATCCACAGCTTCTAATTCAAAGTCACCAGGTGTTGCGGAACAATATACAACCTGATTCATCATCGACTGGAATTCATCAAATTTCATTGGACGATTTTCTAGTGCAGATGGTAAACGGAAACCATATTCCACTAAGACTTCCTTACGTTGACGATCACCGTTATACATACCTCTTACCTGCGGTAAGGATACATGTGATTCATCCACAAACAACAAGAAATCCTTAGGGAAGTAATCAAAAAGATTCCATGGACGCTGACCTACTTTTCTACCATCGATATGCATTGAATAGTTTTCAATTCCAGAACAGTATCCATTTTCTCTTAATGCCTCTAAATCAAAGCGTGTACGCTGTTCTAAGCGCTCTGCTTCGAGTGGTTTTCCTTTCTTACGGAAATACTCTAAACGATCTTCAAGTTCTGCTTCAATCGCATCACACGCTCTTAACATCGTCTCCTTTGAGCGCGCATAACCACTCGCCGGGAAGATGTTATAAAACTGGTATGCATTCATGGTCTTTCCTGTTAAAGGGTCAATCTCTGTAATACGTTCTATCTCATCTCCAAACATCTCAATACGAATATTGAATTCATTTGTATAAGATGGTGTTAAATCAATAATGTCTCCACGTACACGTATCGTACCTCTTGTTTGATCAACGTCGTTACGTGAGTACTGTAGTTCAATCAAACGGCGCATCAAATCATTACGGTCAATACTTTCTCCTACACGTATCGTATAGAACATGTTCTTATACTCAATAGGATCGCTAGCCGCATAGATACATGCAACAGATGCGACAACGATTGTATCTCTTCTTTCCAGAAGAGAGTTCAAAGTAGACTCACGGAACATATCTAGTTCTTCATTGATTGCAGCTGTCTTTTCAATATACATATCACTCTTAGGCATATATGCCTCAGGTTGATAATAATCGAAGTTTGATACAAAGAACTCTACACGATTGTGTGGGAACAGTTCTTTAAACTCAGAATATAACTGACCAGCTAATGTCTTATTGTGTGAAAACACCAACGTTGGTCGATTCATCTGTGCAATGATATTCGCCATGGTAAATGTCTTACCAGTACCAGTAGCACCCTCTAGAACCTGTTCCTTCTTACCTGCATGCAAGCCTTCCACAAGCTCCGCTATCGCCTTCGGTTGATCTCCCGTAGGCTTAAATGGTGATACAAGTTCAAACTTACGATCATCCATTTAAAACTTCCTGTGCTTTCTGTAGTTGAACATCATGTGTCTTTGTTGTATTCCAATCTAGTACCACCGCACTATAGAGCGTACTAAACGTTTCTTTATCTAATACACCACCTGCTGTAATACCTTTGTCTGTCTCAAACTGACGTAATGCCTCTTCTGTTTGAGAAGAGAAATAGCCGTCGGTACGACCAACGTTATACCCTAGATAATCCAAACATAGTTGGGCGAATTTCACCGGTTCACCAACACTATCATAAGCGTAGCGATCCGTATCATTCATCTTTGGTAAAGCCGTATACATCACTTCATGTAACTTCACTTCATCGTCTGGCGTAATACCAACACCATTGACCCAAACATCGTTCGGGGAAGTCCATTTTGAAGTTGTATATTTAAGTGCAGAACCATCTTTGAATACACGTGATACCTGTACTGTACCCTTGCCATAGGTCGTTACACCAATTACTGTTACATCTTGATGTTGTTCCTTGAGTGCCATTGTGAGTACTTCCGATGCGCTTGCTGTATTCTTATTTACTAAGATGGCAATCTTCTTAATATTGTCATACATACCATCTGTTGTACGGATTTCTTCCGTCGTACCATCCGCATACACCTGTTTCATCGCAAGTGTATCCTTTGGCAAGAAATATGACGCAATCCCCTGTAGTGCGGTTAGATATCCACCACCGTTATCACGTAAGTCAATCACGATATTTGATACATTCGCATTCTTGAAATCATCTAGATATGTCTTAACTTCATTGGTTGTATTTTCACCAAACTGATAAATCTGTAAGTAACCTGTATTATCACTTAGAATCTCGCCAAATGCAGTTGCACTAACAGCCGCACGAGTAATTGTTATCTCAAGGGGTTGTTCCTGACGGATGAATTCAATCGTTACATCCGTACCACTATCACCCTGTACTAGATTCTTGATTTCCTCTGTCGTCTTACCAGTGAGTGATTCACCATTGACCTTATTCATGATATCTCCAGCTTTTACACCTGCTTTATCCGCTGGTGAATTACGGAAGACACGCTCGATAATGTTGATTCCATTAGCCTGTAAGAACTGTACACCAATCCCTACATAATTACGATTGATAGAATCTGTAAACTGCTTCATCTCATCAGCCGTCATATATTCTGTATGCTTATCAATATCATTGGTTGTAATACCCTTTAGAGCCTGGTCCGTTAATTTTGTATCAATATTTTCTACTTGATCTGCAAAAAACCAATCATTCTCCATCACCTGTAGAACACCATTGATTTTCTCATCAGAATTCAAAGGAAGATTATTCACCACATTCTTACGAGCAGGCGCAAGTGAAGATAATGGCAGTACTGAGCCAAGCAACCACCCACCTACTAAGGCAACTACCACAAACGCTACCATAAGAATACGTAGACGTTTTACTTTCTTTTGTTCTTGTTTTAAAGCCACTTCTTCTGGCCACAAATGACGACGGAAAGGAATACTATATACTTTTTCATCGTTCTGTAATTCTTCTTTGTTTTCGTCCATTTTACTGCCTCTATCTTTCTAAAAAGAGTCTCTATTTTAGAAGAGACTCTTAAATGCTATTTTAATAACCAAATACTTCTTCCGGTTGGATACGGCATGGAGCACCGACGCCATCACTACAACGTCTTCCATACAAGCCATATCTTCCACCAGTCCAACCTGCGCCAAAGCTAACGTCACCATTCCAGTTCGCAGCGTAGTACGCAAATCCAGACGCATCTCCTAAGTAGAAGATTTCCACGTGACAGTGTGGTCCAGTCGTATTACCAGATGAACCAACCTGTCCAATCACATCACCTGCATTTACAATCGTACCAGTCGCAACCGGTGTATTTAATGTCATGTGGAAGTAATCCACACCATACAAACTACCATTGACTGTTACAAGCAAGATAACTTGGTTACCAGAATAGGAAGCACCACCGAATTGATATCCACAACTATCGCCTAGATAACCAACTGTTGGACATCCATTAACACCTCTTAGTACAACACCATTGGCAACTGCACGAATTGTCGTACCATAACCAGCCGCAAAGTCATATCCCAAGTGAATACTACCATCTGGATAAGACCAAGTACCAGCACTACGCCAAGCGCCATCAACTGGATAAGTCCAACCATTTGTTGTAGGAATCGCTTCAATTTGAGCAGTGATTCCCGACATCAACGCATTGTTTTGTGCAATATCCGAGTTCTTTGTTTCAATTGAACCACGAAGTGCAGCCGCTGTCTTCTGCGCTGCCTCTTGGGCAATCTGCACATAAGTCTGTAAAGTAATAAGTTCTTTTTGTTGGTCCTGTTTTTCCTTCTTTTGAATCTCTAGTTCATTCTTCGCAACAACAAGCTCTTCTTTTTGTTTGTTTAACGTTGCGATAATCTGAACAAGTTCATTCAAAGTCTTCTTATCGTATTGAGAAATAGTACTTAAACCATTCGCAATACGAATAAAGTCTGTGAAGTTATTCGCACCCATCAAAATATCAATATATTGATTTGTACGCATGGTAGGTTGATTCAATACCATACGTGTCTTTACTTTATCTTGTAGTTTATCTGCAGTCTTTTGATTTTGATCAATCTCAGCCTGCTTGTTATCAATTTCTTTCTGCTTTGCGTCAATTTCAGCTTCTTTCTGTGTAATTTCAGCTTGCTTTGTATCAATCTGAGTCTGATACTCCGAAATCTTCGCTGCATATTTCGAGATGTTGGCTTCCATATCAGCCTTTTGAGCCTTCCAAGCCGCAATCTGTTGACTCATCTCTGCATTCTGAGACTCTAAGTAAGCCTTATACGCCTCACATGCACTAGCGTCATCCTTGCCGTAGTTTGTACAACGATTCAACCAATATTCCGAGTTGGAATAATCTTCATCCGCAATAACAGTACTCGATTGATTTCCAACCATAATTACTGCCATCAACAGGCATAAACATATCTTCGTTAATTTTTTCATCGTTTATCCCTCAAATACTTCGTTACAGAGAGCCAACTTCCGAAAAGACCAACCAAAATACCAACTAATAATAAGATACCTGAAACATAGTACAAGAATGGAAATGCCTTCTCTAAACGGAACATATTAGAGATCAACACACCAGAAGTCTTTTCGAAGATCACGATGTATCCCCAAATCGTTAGACCAATCGGAATGATTGCGCCGAGAATTCCCGTAATAATACCTTCCCAAAGGAAAGGAGCACGGATAAATCCATTTGTCGCACCTACATGTTTCATGATCGTAATTTCATCCTTACGAGCATAAATGGTAAGTTTGATTGTATTTTGAATTAAAAAGATTGCAAGTAGAGTTAAGGCAGCTACTAAGATGCCACCAAAACGACGAATGGATGACATCGCATCAACCATGTTCAAAGTACTTTGACCACCATAGTTGACACTATCAACACCGCTAATCTGGCCAATCTTCTTAGCGATATCCTCAAGATTTGCGCCATTCTTTGTTTCTACGTAGTAGGCGTCATGCATAGGGTTATCTGCCTTAAATGGTTCAAACACCGCTCTTGTACGCTCATCTTCAAAACTGTTGATGTAATATTTTAACTCATCATCTTTCGACGAATATGTTACCTTTTCTACTCCGTCGATTGCCGAGATTGCCTTCTCAATCTGTTTTAGACTTGATGAAGACTCCGCATCATACGAAACCATTACAGAAATTTCAACGGAAGACTCTACAGAACGAGTAAATTGTTCTAAGTGATAACTCAATACCAAGAACAAACTAATAATCATTAATGTTACTGTAACCGCAATTGCACTTGAAAGAGACATTGCCCAGTGTCTACCAACACCACGGATACCCTCACGAATTGGTCTAATCATGACGAACATAACCTCCTTCGGAACGGTCAGCCACAATGTGTCCTTGTTCCAAAACAATCGTACGCTTACGATACTTATTTACAAGCGTAATATCATGGGTAACCATCACAACGGTTGTACCATAACGCTGATTGATTTCCTGTAGTAAGTCCATAATCTCATCAGATTTTGCTGGGTCCAAGTTACCAGTAGGCTCATCCGCAATCAAAACCTTAGGACGGTTGGCAATCGCACGTGCAATCGCTACACGCTGCTGTTGTCCACCAGATAATTCCTTTGGAAAAGAATTGCCCTTTTCACTTAAGCCCACGACTTTCATCACTTCGATTGTACGCTTGCGAATCTGTGCCTTTTTCATACCGATTACTTCTAAGGCATACGCAATATTTTCAAATACGGTTAAATGTGGCAACAATTTATAATCCTGGAATACAACACCGATATTACGGCGATAGATAGGAATCTGACGCTTAGATAATTCGCCAACATCAATACCAACAACTTTTACGTTGCCTTTTGTACACATTTCCTCCGCATCCATCAACTTAATTAAAGTAGATTTACCAGAGCCAGTTGGACCAATAACGTAAACAAATTCGCCCTGATCAACTGATAAATTTATATCATACAGTGCATTCGTACCATTTTTATATCGTTTGTAAACATGGTTGCATTGAATCATAAGGGTACCTCCTTACTCGTGAAATCCTGCCCAATAATTTTATCACATTCTGTTAAATATTGGATGAAGCGTAGGTGAAACCTTCACCATGCATATCAGACGCATCATTTGTAATCACAAATGCTTTTGGATCAATTCGATTAATTAATGAAATTAAACTTGCATATTGACGTGTCGATACAACAACCAATACAACATTCTTAGCTTCACTATTGAATCCACCACGACCATCTAAAATCGTTACACCACGATTGAGTTCCTGATAAATTCCATCACGTAACTCTTCCCAATGATTGGAAATAATATGTACAGACTTGGCATTGGCACCTTGTCCAGCACTCAGCACCTTTCCAATCGCAAAGCCAGACGCAAACACGGACACTAGACCAAGCAGTGCAGAGTTAATGCCATACGCCGCAATACCTAATCCAACCGTTAAAGTATCAATAATAATAACCAAAACCGAAATTTGTACACCTGTAAACTTATGTAAAATCAAGGCCGGTATATCCATACCACCTGTACTCGACCCAGCTCTCATCACAATACCAATACCAGTACCACCAAGGAGTCCTGCATATAAAGCAGCCAAAATCGGATCAACAGTGATTGGATTTGGGACCTTAATCAACAAGTTGTTAAATACTGGATAGGCAAGTGAAGACAACATCGTTGTTAAAGCAAATTCCTTACCAAGGATAAATGCCCCTAAAATTAGGAAGCCAATCACTGCCGAGTTAGCAAACAAGGTCTTATCTATATGGAAGAATGGTTCAAAGGCAACCGCAAGACCAGCGACGCCACCGGAAAGAATCTTGTACGGTAAAATAAAAAATTCTACTGACATAGATAATAAAAACGTTCCAGCTAAAACCATCAAAAAATTGATTACACTTTTCTTATTCATGGAAGGTATTATATCATAGGTACTACGATATGGAGAATGGCTAATGAAAGATAACCGTATAAAAAACATCATCCTTTGGACTATCGTCATTGCATATACACTTTGGATATTTCATAACTCAGCACAAACTGGAAAAGTCTCCGCAAATCTGAGTCAAACTTTAAGCTATCGTATCTATGATTCTTTACAATTCCTACATTTCATACCATTCCAATTATTCCATACACTCATTCGTAAATTTGCCCACTTTAGCGAATACGCTCTACTTGGCATCTTGGTATCTACAATCAGTTCACATACCATTCAAGAGCGCAAACAAAAGATGATCATTATCCTATGGATGGTGTTAACACCGATAATCGATGAAGGCATTCAATACTTTACACCTGGAAGATCTACCGAATTACGTGACTGTTTCATCGACATGTGTGGATATAGCTTCGGATTTCTAATCACATATCTCATAAAAAAGTGGAAAACCAAATAAGTTCTCCGCTTTTCTTTATTGTGTTAAACCTGCAACTTTACCTTCTGTGATCTTGATAATATCATCAGGCGCAATTTCAATCTGTGTTCCCACTTTACCACCTGAGACAAGAATTGTATCAAACAATACGATTGTTTCATCATAAACTGTCACAAATAATTTCTTCATCCCTATTGGTGAACATCCACCATGGACATAACCTGTTGTCTTTAACAGTTCCTTCTGCGGTAACATCGCTACACTCTTTACACCAACTGCACGTGCACAAGCCTTTAAATCTAGTTTCTCTTTTACTGGAATTACAAATACATAATAATTTCCATCATCACCTTTTGTAACTAGTGTCTTAAAGACTTGTTCTGGATCTTCTCCGCACTTTTGTGCAACCGATACGCCATCTATCAAATCATCACTTACATCATAGGTATGTTCCTGATACGTAATTCCTTCTGTATCCAAAATACGCATCACATTTGTCTTTACTTCTTTTTTTGCCATATTTTTTACCTCGCCACTATTTTACACCAATTTATAAATCACTGCAGATACGTTCCATCCATATCAAATTTACGTTACAATAAACTGCGAGGTATAAACATGATCAATCGTTTCTCTAGAACACAACGCGTCATCGGAAGAGACGCACTACATAAGATCCAACAAGCACACGTCATCGTATTCGGTGTTGGTGGAGTTGGTGGATACGCTATCGAAGCTTTAGCACGCAGTGGGATTGGTAAAATCGATATTGTCGACCACGATACGGTTTCACTCACCAATATCAACCGACAACTCATCGCAACTGACGCAACCATTGGCCAATACAAAGTAGACGTAATGAAAGAGCGCATCCACACAATCAGTCCAGACACGGTTGTGAATTCTCTACCTATCTTCTATTTACCAGAAACGAAAGGCCAATTTGATTTTAGCCAATACGACTATATTATCGATGCTATTGACAACGTTACCGCTAAGATTGATTTAATCGTAACCGCCAAGAGTTTAGGTATCCCTATCATCTCTGCGATGGGTTGTGGCAATCGCTTCGATCCAACAAAAGTTCGCGTGATGGATATCTACGACACAAAAAATGATCCCCTCGCAAAAGTCATGCGACATGAGTTACGCGTACGTAACATCAAAGACTTACAGGTATGTTGTTCGATAGAGGCTCCAATCAAACCTATTGAATATCCCGATGAGGAACAAGAAAAAGCAGTGAAATGGAGTATTCCAGGTTCCACTGCCTTCGTGCCACCGGTTGCGGGTATTACATTAGCTGCCGAAGTTGTTCGACAGATTACAAATTTTGACCCAAACAATCGCAAGTAACGAAAGTTACTTGTTTTTTAATGCAAGATTGTACTAAGAATCCGGTTAACCGTCTTACCGTCTGTTTGGCCCTTATACTTATCAAGAATCTCTCTCATCACAGGACCCTGATTACGCTTAAGAGGTTCTAAGCCCTTTTCTTGTAAGATTCCTTCAATAATCTGATGAATCTCTTCTTCTGTTAACTGCTTTGGTAAATAGGAAGAAAGTAATACCAACTTCTTTTGTGCCTCTTCCTTTAAGTCTTCACGATTTTCAGGAATACTCTCAATCGTTTCATTTGTCTGCTTGATCTCACGTTGAATATACGCTAGCTCATCATTCTTCTCTAACGTATGACCAGCTTCTTTCTCCGCAAGTGCAATTGCGGAAATCACAAGACTCAATACACCCTTGGTTAGAGTATCATGTTCCTTCATTGCCTTCATATTATCTTTTCTTAATTGTAATAATAGTTCGCCCATTATAAATACCTCCTAGTTACTATTATAAACTTTCTAGTGAAAAAGTATGTGTCTTCTTCATCTGTATACTCTAAAATATGCTAAAATCACTACAAAGTAGGTGAATATTATGCAAAAAAACTTTATCTTTATCTCCCCTAATTTTCCTAAGACGTACTATCAATTCCCACTTGCTTGGAAACAATTAGGTGGTCGTTCTCTCGCAATCAGTGACGCAAATTATAACTCTTTAAGTGATGTACAAAAGTCAGCTTTTGATGATTACTATCAAGTAAGTTCTCTAGAAAACTATGATGAGGTATATCGTGCAGTCGCATGGTTTGCCCATCGTTATGGCAAAATTGATTGGCTAGAGTCCAATAATGAATATTGGTTATTTCAAGACGCAAAACTACGTCAGGATTTTAATATTACCACTGGTGATAAAGCAGATGATGTTGTGCATTATAAGCTAAAGTCTGAAATGAAAGCATACTATCACAAGGCAAATGTGCCAACCGCACGCTATCATATCGTATCCACTTTAGAAGCTGGTAAAGAGTTTATTTCTAAAGTGGGTTATCCAGTTGTCGTAAAGCCTAACAATGGTGTAGGTTCTAGCGCAACTTGGAAGATTCGCAATGACAGCGAACTTGAAGACTTCTATAAAATTCAACTACCACATGAATATATCATGGAAGAATATGTTCCAGGATATATCTTGTCATTTGATGGCATCGTAGATGAAAACAACAAAATTGTTTACCGTACATGTCACGTATTCCCAAACCCAGTTATGGAAATTGTAAATGGAAAGACAGACTGTATCTTCTGGAATGAAATCGAAATACCAAAAGACCTTAACCAGATGGGTGAACGACTCATCCATGCCTTCAACCTTCATTCACGTTTCTTCCATACAGAGTATTTCCGTATGACAGAAGATAAAGAAGGACTTGGTAAGAAAGGTGATTTAATCGGTCTCGAAGTGAACATGCGTCCACCAGGTGGATACATGACAGATATGATCAACTACTCGCAAGATATCAACATCTACATGATTTATGCAAAGATGTGCATGCATGTACAGAATATGGTATCGCCACATCCTATCTACCACTGTGTACACGTCGGCCTACGTGATGGTAGTCATTACGCACACTCTGGTCTTGAAGTCTTCCAGCGCTTTGGCGCAAGCATCGTCATGCACGAAAGAATGCCACAAGTACTAGATGCAGCGATGGGTAATGAATTCTACGTTGCCCGCTTTAAAACGATGAAGGAACTCCATGAGTTTGTTGATTTTGTGACGGAAAAGGAAGTGAAGCCACATGCAGATAAACTACCACAAGAGTTATAGTTATCATCTAAATCGAGATATGGAGTTCAAGGTTTTTGGTCATGCGGGCATTGTACTACTTGCCTTTCCATCTCAAGATGGAAGATTCTACGACTACGAAAACCGCAACCTAATCCAATCCATTTCCTATCAGATTGATCAAGGGAAAGTCATGGTACTATGTTGTGACTCCATCGATGGAGAATCCTGGTCTGCAGAATGGAAAAATATCAATGATCGCATCAGTGCTCATGAAGCGTATTTTAATTATATTTACCAAGAACTATTACCACTATTTCGTGATTTATACCATAACCAAAGAGAAAGCAAAATCTATACAACAGGATGCTCACTAGGTGCTTATCACGCATTAAATATCTTGTTCCGTATGCCAGACTTATTTGCGGGATGTATCTGTTTATCTGGTGTATATAGCACTTACCCATTCTTCGGTCCCTACAGCAACGAAATCATCTACCAAAATTCTCCAAATGACTTTATCAACGGAATGCACTATGATCATCCATATGTTGAAAAATACCGTCAGAAACAGATATATATCTGTTGTGGACAGGGTGCTTGGGAACACCCAATGTTAGAGGATACTCGTCGCTTAGAAGAACTACTCAAATATAAGAATATCCCTGCCCACGTCGAGTACTGGGGATTTGACGTTAGCCACGATTGGCCATGGTGGGAAAAGCAATTTCCATACTATGTGAACCAGTTAATTAACACACAATCAACGAATTAATCATTTTATGCTTTTCATCGTCTTACTATTCTGCTATTATTATTTAGCACGCGGATATGGCGGAACTGGCAGACGCGCTAGATTTAGGATCTAGTTCCTTCGGAGTGCAGGTTCGATTCCTGTTATCCGCACCATTGAAAAGGACTTCAATATCATATTGGAGTCCTTTTTATGTTTATTTGAATACTCTTTCTAATCCATCTACATACTTTTTAAAATTGATTCCATTGACTTCCTCAATGTGTTTGATATCTAAACTATTAAATTCTGGATGAAATGCGCCACAGATAGCAGTGGATATAGCACCAATCGTATCACTATCCCCAGCAATATTAGCTGATAATTGAGCAGACTTCATTGGATTCCCTTTACTTAGGATAATCATTGCAAATACAGCCGGAATTGTTTCAATAGTCTCAAAACCAACACCGTAGACTGTTTCAAGTTTTTCAAGGACCTCTTTCTCAGATAAGATCTTAATATCTTGTCGAATGAAATCAAGTCTCTTTGATAGCGATGGTGATGGAAGTTGGTTTCCATGTTTCATTCCCTCTTCAATTGCAAGTTTCGCTAGTGTCCAAATTTCTTCTTCATCATATTCATGTCGCAACGCATAACTAGATAGAGTTGCGATAACACTCGCCCCTGCAATCGCAATACTTGTATTGTGAGTTGGGAGGCTAAGTTTACAAACATCATCTACTAAACCTTGGATATCATAATAATTATGTAGAATTCCAAGTGGGCTAACTTTCATCGCCGAACCATTCGTGGTTCCATATTTTCCAGACTCTACATAACTTTTACCGGCACGTAACAAATCTAGAGCTTTTGAAGTAGATGGTCCGATTTGACTAGCATTCTTTTCTGGATTTTCATCTGCCCATCGCAATAATTTACGAAGGTATAATTCCGTATCAAATTTTCCATCTTCAATGATTGAATCACATACCAGTAAGGTATTCACAGTATCATCTGTCACCTCACCTGCTTTAAATTTCCGCTTGAAGAAATCATTCTTTGAAGATGGTAATAATGCATGAATGCCATCAGGAAATGTTTCATCCAATATTGTGCGACACATCATTTCAGATGGCATTCCCATTGCGTCACCATAAGCACAGCCGAAGAGCAACCCAAATATTTTATCTCTTTGGGAAAAACTCATTTATTTCACTTCCTTTGTATCTTGATATGTAACAAATGTAAGAGTAAATGTTACTAACATTGCGGCGATACATGCAATAATTGCCCAAACTAATCCACCAATGCCAGGAACGTTTGGATTAATAAATGACATGACACCAGTTACACCCATACTAATCGCATACATTGGAGAATTTGATAAAGCCAAGATTAAGCCACCTACTAATCCACCAATCATACAGAACCCAAAACGTTTCTTAACTGGTAATGTAACACCATAAATCGAAGGCTCAATAATGCAGAAACATGCACTTAAGAATGCAGGTAAGGCTATATTCTTTGTCTTAATATCTTTGCTCTTTAAGAATACTGCAAAGCAAGCTGCCATATGCGCGAAACTTGCAGGAAAGATTGAAGCTACAATGAGTGTATTTCCTAATGAACCATATTCCATAATTCCCAAAGTAATTAATGGCCAATGTAAACCAAAAATAACCAATGGTTGATAAATTAATGTAATTACTGCAAATGCCAAAATCTTAGATGTTGAAATCAAACTATTTAATCCAGCTTGTAATAAGTTTTGGATAATCATTGAGATTGGTCCAACTAATAATACGCCAACGATTCCTGCAAATAGAATTGTAAAGAAAGGAACCATAAACTGTCTTGTTACACGCGGTAGTACTTGTTTTAAAGTTATCTCAATCTTAGAAGCCAAGAAGTTTACCATCATAATAGGAATAACCGTTGATGTATACCCTGTTGCAGGGAAAATAATTGGAATTCCTAAGAATGTTTTAAATACAGGCATTTCTATAGGTGTACCTGCAAATAGTGTAAACAATGGATCACCTGCATTAATCGACTGAGCCATACCTGGGTAAATCATAAATGCACCCAGGATCATACCGATAAATGGATCCATACCAAATGCAGTCGCACTTGTATAACCTAAAATAACTGGGAAGAATGTTAAACATGCATTCCCTAAGTTAGATAATAGAATGTTTGTACCATCACCACTTGTGATTACCCCTGTTGATAATAGAATTGAATTAACACCTGCAATAATTCCACAAGCACACAAAACACCTAATGATGGAACAACAATTTTAGTAATCAATGCCGCAAAACGATTTAGAATATTTTTGTCTTTTGTCTCTTCTTGTGGAGTTTCCTCTACCACATGTACAAACTTAATAAACTCTTCGTAAACATCTCCTACTTGTGTGCCAATAATCACTTGTAATTTCCCCTCAGCAACCTGAGTAGAAATAATACCTGAATGATTATCTAGATTTGCGCGATTCGCTTTTGAATTATCTTTTAACTTTAAGCGTAATCGTGTCATGCAATGAGTAGCTGACTCAACATTCTCCTTTCCTCCTACATTTTCCAAAATAAATTGTGCTAACTTTTGATTCTCATTCATTTTGATCCCCCTTTCATGATATTGATCGTTGAATATGAATTATTAGATATGTTAATTCCTCATTGCCAATTTCCACTTCATATTTTGCATGAATAAATTGTTTGATGTTTATCGCACATAAGTATGCGTCTTTATATGCTTCCTTTAACATATTTAACAGTGCTTCATTCTTATCATCACTTCCAAATTCATGATGTGTAACAATGTTCCTTGCAAAGTATTTTAAGTGACTAATAAGTCTGAAATATACCAATGACTTTTCATCAATCTCCACGTTGAAGTAATTCGATATGATTTTTAATATTTCATCGATAATGATAGTAACCTTCCTAACATTTGCAGTACCAATACCATTTTCCGTTTCAGAATTGATGATATGCATCGCAATAAAACCAGCCTCATCAATCGGTAGTTCTACCCCTGTTTCTTCATTTATAATTTGAATACCTTGTACCCCAAGTTCATATTCATCAGGATAAAAATGCGATATTTCATTTAATAAATCATTACGCACAGAAATCCCATCCGCATAATTCTTTAAAGCATAATGCACATGATCACACAAAGAAACATATAACATATCACTGAATTTTTTCGTCAAAGATAAACGTATATTTTGGATAATTCTATCCACAATATTGATTTCACTTAACGGCAAAGATACTAACACCTTCTGTAAATTAAGATTTAACTCATTAGAAGATAAAAAGAATCGCTTCTCGACTAATGCACTATTAATGGAATCCCCAGCTTTACGCTGAAAACAAATTCCCTTTCCAATCACAATCACTTCATTACCGTTATCATCAATGACGGCAGTATTATTGTTCAGTATTTTCTTGATTTTCATAGTCCCTCTCAACGAAAAAACTCGTCTCAAAAAATATACAAACCGTATAATTTAATGAAAACGAGTTAAGCTCAATCATGATAACTTCCTCATTGATATTTCTACTAAAATATTACTCAAAGAATACTGTAAAGTCAATGAGCCTTACATCATGCATGCAAATTAAGTAAGTTTTAAAAGAGTAAGAGGTCTTCCTCTTACTCATAAAGATAATTTATACCATCTGTCTTGATAGTAATCTTATCACCAACATTTACAGTAATCATCTTAATTACATCAGCGTACTTTGCTTTATAAATATTTTGATTTGTATCAATGATATAAAGATATGTATTACCACCAATATCAATCTTTTCAAGTTTCGCTACTGTAATTTCCTTCTCTTTATAGGCAGAAGTATCTACAGCATCATTTATTTCTTGATTTGCTTGTTCCGTACTGATTTCACCCTTTAGTAAACGACGATACTGTTCGATTGCGTCCTTTTGGTTGTACGCTGTCACAACCATGTTATACTGCTCAACATTGACACAAGCATACATCTTCACCAAACCATTATCATCCTTTAATACCATAATATATGTCGGTGTACCATCAACATTGATTAATGATGGGAAAGATGCGTGATATCCCTTCTCTTGTACTTCACCTTCAGCTGAATGCATACCACTTCCTTCATCTGCACCAGAAGCTAGGATAAACTTTGTCTCAGATGTACGTTCATTTGCCATGATAAATCCGATATTACTAGAATCACCATTTACAGAGGTTACACCTGTATAAATCCAAATGTCTCCATCTTTTGCGATATATCCGTAGTCTGTACGATAACTCTTATCACCATCTTCATTCTTAATTTCTACGGTTGTAGTCTGTCTACAATCAATCTGACCAAAGATACTATTCAAGAATCCACGGTGTAATTTAGCAGAGTCGTTATACTGATCTACGATAAGATTTCCTGGGTAAATAATATCTGCCCAACGTGGAACATCTTTCACATCAAGCTTTGTCATTGTGCCATCAATTGGATTAACTAAGATAGCACCTGTAATCTTCTTACCACCAAAAAGAGAAATACTATTTGTATAAGTAGAAGCGATATACCAAGGATTACCTTCTTCATCAATTTCAAAATGAAGATTTGTAAACATTGTTGTTGGATATGTAAAACGAATATGTCTTTCTAAATTCTCGTTGAAATAAGCACTAGGTACATACTTCATCTTGCTTGTCATCGAAACATATTCCGCATCCATTGTGACTGGATTTACTTTTACATAACCAGGAATACCATTTTCATGGTTTCCAAACCATTTAAAGAATCCATCATATTGTAAAGGTGCTACCTTGATTGGACTATTCTGATAGTCAATCTGCATATACTCACCAACATTAAACTGTGAAACAACATCACTTAAGGAACCAATCTTACGATCACCAAGTTTCTCAGCACTTGCAGTATCCATTAAGGCAATGGAACTTGTTCCACTAACAGATGGAATATCTTCCGTACTTCCTTCAGCTACTTTCAAGATGGATGAATATTCCTTCGCGTGGAATAAGCGCATACTTGTAATACTACCTAGCACCATACATACAAAGAGAATACATTCCACAAGCGCAATCCTCTTTAGATTCTCCTTTTCTTTGCGAACAGAGAATACTAGTGCCTGTACGATAAGGTACACTGCACCAACTCCTAATAGAAATGTCCAGAATTGAATACTCTTTAGGTTAATTGCTGGCAAGAAAAAGTAGAATCCAACACATGCGATAACAAGTGTAATAACAATTCCTATCACATAACTCATCACAGTATTATTCTTTAAATTCTCTTGATGAAACTTCATTCTACTAAACTGATGAAACTGTGGGTTCTTCTGTACGTTCATTATTTCATCCCCCTTATTTTGTACATGCATTATATCCCGTAATATTCATTTCCCATTTCATGAATATTACGAAAAAACATTCTATTTTTAGCTATTATTACAAATTGTTAGTTTTTATCAACATAATGTTCAATCCAAAGTTGTAAAGAGTGGATTGTTTCCTCCATTTGTTTTAGTTGGTCTTGAATAATTTTAAAATCGCGGATTTCCTTATCATCGATTTTTCCATCCACTGTCATTTCAATCAATCTTACTTTCTTTTCATCCAAAGATTGTAAAGTCGCAAGCATCTCTAATACAATCTGAGATAAGTTCTTCTCTTTCACAACTTTCATGCCACGTTTAATTCCAACTGGGCATTCTGTTGCGCAGAATGTGCTACATAACTCTTTATCCTTATAGATTTCCGCAAGCTTTACAACTTCTTCAGGATGAATTTCGAGCTTACCAGTTTCAATCTTCTCAAGACGACTCTCATTGAAAAAACCATCTGATAAATCTGCTACTTTATTTCGTGTTAGTTTCAGCTTCATACGAGCTTCTTGAAACATACTTTTCTCTTTATTTTCCATAATGGCTACCCTCATAAATCTAATCTCTTATATAGATGATAGCATACTAATACTCAAACAAATTTATTGTTATTCGCCATCTTAAAATGTATTACTGTATTTTTCGATTTATACAGTGTCTTGAAAATAAACAAAACAGTTTTACAATTAACTTATATAAGTAACTTTAGAAATTATCCCCAGCTGTACATTTTTTTGTACATATCTACAAACTATAATACAAATATCAAAACCAATATCACATACAATTCATTTTGAATGAGGGACCAATCATATGAAGACTGATCGAGCAATTACAATCTGTTTACTACATGTTCTACGTGAGTACTCTGATGAAAATCACATTCTATCCATGCAGGAAATCCGACAAAAAATGCAGCTACTCTATCACATTCAACCTGATAGAAGAACCATTTACTCTTCAATCGCATTGTTAGTAGATCTTGGATATGACATTTCAACATTCGAAGATAACAAGATTGGCTATTATCTTCAAGGTCGTGCATTCGAGCAATCAGAAATTCTACTATTAACAGATGCAGTCTATGCATTCCCTTTTATCTCCAATAAACAGTCTTCTGATCTTATCTCAAAGCTTCAAAACCAACTCAGCATGCATCAAAGAAAGAAATATACACACTTAAAAGTAGTACGTTCGAGTAGAAAATCCGATAATCGACAAGTCTTCTTAAATATCGAAGTACTTGATGAAGCAATCCAAGATAAGAAACAAGTATCATTTTCGTATCTAAATTACGACATCAATAAAACCTTAAAAAAACGTAGAGAAAAGCCCTACATTGTTAATCCATATGGCATGGTATACATGAATGAACATTACTATCTAATATGTAATCTATCAGGAAAAATAAATACCAGTCTTTATCGTATTGATCACATGAAAGATGTTGTGATTCAATCTTCATCTTGGGATAAAGAATATGAAAGAAAAGAGGATGCCATGGATGCAGTCTATGCATTCTCCGGAAAACCCGAAGCTATAACAATGCGATGTGACGACATCATCCTAGATGATGTAATCGACCGCTTCGGAACAAATATCTTCATCAGAAAAACCTCTGACACAGAATTTGAATTTACAGTTCACGCACCACCTCGCGGTATTAAATTCTGGGCATTACAATACTTACAATATGCAGAAGTATTATCACCAAAATGGTTAAGAGAGCAAATCACATCTAGTATCCTTCAGAACAAATACATCACAAGTAAAACACAATAATAGTCAAAACGGAGGAAAATATTATGACTGACAACACAAAAAAATCCAACAACCTATTCAACTTTGCAACATCAGAACTTTCCCAAGATGCCTTTTTCTGCTGGAGTCTTAATTGGCTAGCTGTAAAGGAAGACACAGATGATCCATATTATAAATATGGAAAAGCTATGCTTGATTTATTTCTCGGTGAGAATAAAAAAGATATATATAAAGAGGTGAAAGTATTAAAGCAATTCAACAGAATTGATGTACTCGTACTATTTAAGGATAATCAAGATAATCAATATGCACTCATTATCGAGGATAAAACAAACACATCGGAGCATAATGAGCAAATTGAAAAATATAAGAATCAACTAAACGATGCATTATCCAAAGATGAAAAGATTGGATATAAAAATCTACCAGGAACCCAGATTTATACTGCATATATAAAAACAGGAATTATGTATTCTAAAGATATATTTATGAAGAATACTGTCGATACAGTGGTTGATTTTGATAGGCTATATAGTCTATTAAAGGCCTATTCTCCAGAATCTAAAGAACCGATTACTTCTGATATTTTCCTCGATTATTATCATTACGTAGAAGAAACTCAAGAGAGCCATAAAAAAATCGAAGAAATGATTGAAAAAAATCTATATGTAGAGGCTCTAAAAACTACATATGGTAGATACTGTTTCCTAAAAAAGATATTTTATGAAGAAAATGGAAAAATGGATTTGAATTGCAAAGATAAAACAAATGAAGCAGATATGAATGTAGAAACAATACAGTCTGGAAACAATAATGGGAAAGTGCCTTATGCTGAGTATACCATTTGGCATGCAAAGCATAATGATAAAATGGCGAAAACAGATCAAGATGAATATCATTCTATATTCTGGCGTATAGATTCTCCGAATAGTAAATCAGATGAAGAAATAGATGCACCTTATATTTCTTTACGACATTATGATAAATATACAAAAGTAAATGAAAATACAAGGAAACGGAAAAAGGATAACTATACACCTTTGCGCGAGCATGCAGATAAATTCCCTAATAGAAATTGTTTTAAACAAATTGGAAAAAGATGCAACTATATAGAAAGTGATCTTATATTCATCCCAATGAGTAATCTTCAAAATAAAGACTTTAAGGAGATAAAAAAATTAGTACGAGATATAACTGAGTACTTTATATCTTATTGCAAAGAAAACAAGAATATTTTTAGATAAAAAACACCAACCCCTATACAGATTCACGTACAGGGGTTTTCTTTATGATTAGGGTACCATTGGAGGTACTAGTTATGAGACCAAAATATAAAACTGTTAGAGTAACTAAAGATTATCAGATACGTATTCAGAGAGAAAACTTTGCATCTATCGATGCGTTAAATAATTTGTACTGTAGTGAGAATATTAAGGATTTTGCTATCATATATCACAACGATCAATCACTCACACTAATTAGTGCGTATATTGTATGTCCATATTGTGGATATTTACATCCAATTCGGTGTATCTATAATCCGAATCAATCACAAGTAAATTTAATATGTGATTGGTCTAATCAAGAATTAACCGTTGTACTTTCAAACGAAGAAAAGATAGAAACAAAATTTCAATCGTTAGGGATACATCGTTTTACTTGTCCTTATTGTCATAAAGAATCAAATGATAGACATCAGAAAACTACCATTTCTATTAAACAAGAGAAATATAAGTTAACTATCAAACATGAAATTAACATTCTACATGCCAAAAAACATGGATCTTATCTAGTTGACTTAAATTACATATTCAATGTTCCTATGTATGAACAAGTTGAATTCAATATTCGTAATGGACATTCATGCATACGCTATATTGGAAAAGATGACACTCCATTATATATACAAGACATTACAAATAAACCTACCATTCTATCAAATTGCTTTCTGAAAGAATGGTTTAATCGATTCGATATCATAAAACAAACAATAAAAGAAAGCATGCAAAAAATCACAAAAACAACCTTACCTGTAGATTTATCAAACACTTTAGAAAACTATGTATTTTTCTCTCGCTTTGTAGGATTTGATGCATCATTCTATCTGGCTATGCCATATCATAAAACTACATATATATTCCAGGAATACTTCACAAATCTTAAAAGATTGCATAACCAAAAGACTGCGTTAGAATATCTTGAATCTTTTTCATTTTCAAAGAAGAAATCAATACGAAAATTAATCTTTACAAATCAAGGTTTATTGTTTTATCTCCGCGAATGTACTGTTTTATACAATACAATTCATGATGTAAATGTATTTTGTAATATCCTAGCTAGCAAATATATATTTGATATCTTGATGTTAGTACATCGCCACCCTACTACATATACATTCTTTCGCGACTGTTGTAAGGTAAAGGGAGCTTCTGTACTGTCACATAAATTTTCTTCAACTAACTTTAGCTGGTACGATTTCCAAAATTACGTTATTAATTACTGTTCACTAAATCATATCGAACAAATGTCCGAACAAAAGAAATGGAAGAAAGGTTTTTGCTTCTTTAACGATATGATTTCAACACCATATTCACTGCCTTTGATTCATCGATTATCTAGTAAGGTGAATGCTACTATTCGTGGGTATAAATTTATTGCATTAAATAACACAGCCGAGTGTTATTACGCTGGAGAAGCACTACAAAACTGCTTACAAAGTTGGGGTGATTGTGATAGTGGTGTCGTTGTCGTAAAACAAAATAGTAAGTTTATTGCATCAATCGAAGTATTTAATCATGCGATTGTTCAAGCTCGATCTATCGGCAATCAGCGTATAAGTAAATATGATGGATTAAAAGAAGTAATCATAGACTGGTCCAAATCAAATAATATCAAGTGTCCATTTGATAAAGATGAATAAAGGCATTATCACAATATCGATAATACCTCTTTATTATTTAGTTGCTAAAAGATAATACTGATGGGCAAATCCATGTGCACCGATTTCGGATAATGCATGGATACCTGTCTTACCTAGTTTGAGTTTACCAATCACTAACATAGGTACTTCGTATGATTTGCTGAGTTGTCCTATCACATTCATCTCCATGAAATGGAAATATTCATGACTAAGGATGAGGTTGATTGCGTCATTCATAGATAACTGATTCTCTTCTGCCCACTTTGTAATTGACTTTAGGTAGAGGTTAATTTGATTGGTTCCAGATACATAATCACTGAAGTATCTTTGGTTACCAACAACATAGTCGGTATCTTTATCATTTAACTGTAGTCCTGATTCTGCGCAAATTTTGCGGAAATCATAACTACCATTAAACTTTGCGAATACTTTCTTTGCGGTTTCCTCACCCTTTTTCCAAGCTTCATCTACAATACGCTCCTTATCTTCTTCCTTGATCTTGTTATAACAATAATCATAAGTGAGTTCTTGATATGCAAGATCTTTGGTTGGGAAAGGATATGTAAATCCTGGCATATTAGCCATCAACTCTCTTTGTCGCAATCACAATCAGTTTTGTGTCTGCAGCGATACCGCTTAATTCAACACCACCGATTGACTTTATCTGCTCTGCATTTTGTAAACCAGATAAGTCAATGACACGCTTTCCTAATACGATATATAGGTTTGGTAGGTTTGCACCACCATCGTTATATTCCGTTAGTTCTTCAATCATCCAATCCACATCTGCTTGCCAGCTTGCAGCTGAAGATTGACGTGACCATGCATTCTTCTTTTGAAGACGAATAACACCTTCATCATCAATTAAACGTAGTGGTTTTGTTGTCTTCTTAACAAGACCAAAGAGTTTCTTTTCTGTAATGACTGCTTGTATTGCATACATACTTCCATTTTCCGCAGAAATTTCTAATGTTGATTTATCAACATTTAAGTTATGTGCAACTGCATCGAGTAACTCTTCTTTTGTTAGTTGCTTCTTAAGACGATCTTTACTACGTAATTCTGTAGCACCTACCGCAATTGCACGAATGATATTACGTTGTGTATCTACTTCAACAGATACTTCGACTGTATCTGGTGATGCACCGTTTTGAATTGCTTTTAACTCTGCTTCACGACGTACACTGATGATATCTTCCTCAGTTGGATTGGATACGGAACGTTCTACCATATCACGAACCATCGCTAGTGCGACACCAATTGTTGAGATAACTGGAGCGTTCTTTGCAATCTTGAATTGATGATTCATTGTTTCAGCTAGATGTGGCACAACGCTAGCTGCACCTCCTCCACCTCCAACGAATAATGTCGTACGTGGGTCCATCTGATAGTCATGCATTAAGTCTTTGACTACCTTACCATTCTTTTCTGCTGCGTATGCCATTACCTTCTTCGCAGTTTCTTCCACAGATAATCCCATGTTATCTGCTAGTGGTTGCCATGCTTTACGTGCAGCCTCTACATTACCATATGCATAATCTTCTGGATGTACATAACCTGCAATGTTGGCAGCTCCTGCCATTGTTAAGGATACCTTTGTACCATTACTACATTCAATGTATGCATACTCAGGGTCACCATTCATTGGTTGAATTGTCTTTAATACAGGATCTACGATTAAACTTGGATCTGTATATACTTCATATTCAAGGTTTGCGATATGAGCAGATCTTGGTCCGATATTAATAGCCTTACCATCTTTAATTTCAACCATTGATCCACCACCGATACCTACGGTACGTACATCAAGAGAATTTAAATATGTCTTGTGTCCACCAACTTCAGCGTACTTGATCATAACCTTACCATCTTTTACGCATGAAATATCAGTTGAAGTTCCACCTACTTCAAAGAAGATACCATCTGTTAATTTCTCATACATCAAAGCACCCGCAACACCCGCTGCTGGTCCAGATAGGATTGTTAGGATAGGACGATTTCTTACTTCCTCAACCGTCATAACACCACCATCACAACGCATAACCATCAGTGGATTCTTGATGCTTGCCTTCTTGATTGATTCATCTGTCATTGTGGCAGCTTCTAACATCTTAGGCATGATACTAGCGTTTACAACTGCTGTACGTGTTCTAATCTTTAAGCCATATAACTTGGAGATATCATTTGTGGCAGTTGAAGGAATATTATGTTCTGTACAATGCTTAATCACCAAGTTTTCATTTGTTGGATCATCTACTGAGAACGCTTCAGCTGCTACAATACTCTTACATCCCTTTTCTTGTAGGGATTTGATTGCTGCGATAATTGCTTCATCAATCTTTAATGAATCTGATGTATCTACAAACTCATTTTCAGAGTAGAGATACTTTCCTTTTGCTAATTCGATGTTGTCAATTGCTGTATCACTCTTTGATTTTGCACCTTGTAATCCTTTGCCAAGTGTTACAACACCTACCTTTACAACATCACCTTCTAGCAAGGCATTCGTTGCCTGTGTAGTACCATGGGCAATAAATACAACATCATCTGGTTTGATGTTATATTCCTCCATGATTTTATGTAATACTTGAACGATACCTGCAGCTACACCCTCTGGTGCAAAGTGTGTTGTAGGAATCTTAACAGTTCCAATCAACTCATATGTTTCATTGTTAATCGCAACTGCATCTGTAAATGTTCCACCTACGTCAATACCAATACGAACTTTCATATACCCTCCTCATATGACTATCTAAAATCAACACAAGTTAAACTTGTACTCATTTTAAATAACTGAGGGTACTTAAAGAATAAGCACCCTTCAGTTTTATTTAATTGAAAAATAATACGGCTGATAATACTACACCAAATACTGCGATTACCCATAGGTAAGGTAGTAATTTACGTGTAATGCTGTTGACATCTACTTCACAGAAGTTTGCTGTCCAAACGTTCTGTGTATTTGTTGGGTCACCACAACCCTGGATACGTTCTGCAGATAAGAATGCACCCATAACTGCTAGTGGAGATAATGTTCCTAAACCAATAATTAGTGCTGCGATACCAGAACCCAAACCGAATAAGTTCATTGGTCCACGGTAAAGTGCTAATGGCGCAAGTAGTGAGAAGAATAGGATGTATGCAACCTTAGACTTAGGTGTTACAGCTAATAAGAATGGATTGAGAACTTCTTTTACCATTGGGTGTGTAACTGCTAAGTAAAGGATACCGATACCTACCATTAAGATTACTGCTGGACCAGCATCTGTGATACCGTCGTAGCATGTCTTTGTAAGTGTGTTCATTGCTTTTGCAAAAGATGTTGATGTGAAGATTAATGCCCATGCAATACCAACCATGAATGCAGGACATACCGGAACCTTAAGACCTGCAACAAGAACGATTGGGATTAATGGTGTAAACATTGCTAATCCACCTCTAACACCAGTTAGTTGTGTTGTTTTAGCTTCTTGCTTAGCTGGAGCTGAGAATGCAAACTTGATACCGTTCTTCTTGAATTCAACGAAGATCAAGATTAGCGTAGCTACTGCTGTAGCAACCATGAGGTACATCTCAAAGTTACGAATCTGATCGATTTCAAGTGAGAAGATACCTGCGAACATCTTCCAATTTGCGATGTTGAATGTTAAACCTGTTGTGAATGACATTAAGAAGATTGATGCAGCTGATAAAGCTGGAACACCGATAGAGATCAAGATTGGTAATACGATAGAACCAACCATGATGATGGAACCAAGTCCACTTAATGTTGTGAAGAGTAATGCTACCGCAACACAGAGAATCAGTGTTACTACTAATGGCTTATCGCCACCTAATTCGGCGGATTTCTTAATGATATTTTCTGTAATACCTGTCTTGTTCATTAATTGACCTAACCATGAACCGAAAATAACCGCCATGATAGCTGCGCCCATACGAACAGTTCCAGCTTCTAGAACTGCCTGCAACCATCCGATTGCTACACCATCAGCGTTTACACCAATTGCTGGAACACCAGCAATCAAGCAGATTACAACTGCCATTAAAGGTAATGCTAGTAATGTAGGAATCTTTTTTGTCATCATCAATGCTGCGATGATAACGAAGGCTAAAATAATTAAAATACCTTGAAGCATATTCAAATCCCCTTTCCTATATGAACACGACATTTGTCGTTAGTTCCTAAATAAATAACAATTCATTTCTTACTTTCTCTGCCATACGTGGTGATAAAGTATCTGTTTCTTCTGTGTGAACCTGTATGAGTTCCACATCTTTATTCTGAAGTTTTAGTTTTTGATAGAACTGAAAATCTGTACCCATCATAAAGATTTTTTTGATATCAAACATCGTACATAACGTGTTCAATAACTGACTAACTTCCTTTGTACCTGTGTTTTCTGAGAGTAGTTCTTTACAGAATTCTGAGCGTAGCGGAACTTTCTGTCCATCAATCGTAACAGTTGTAAATACTTTCTCGCCTACCATCACGTGTGCACAGTTTACTTTTTCATGCAGCGTTTCTTCATTGAATGCATTGGTAATCGTAAAACTGCTACATGTCTCTTCACTAACAGGAATGTGTAATTGGCTGTTAAGTGCTCCCTGTAAACTGATTGTTGCTGATGCATATCCTGTATCGTAAATCGTATTTAAGTCACTCGGCTGTACATCATCATGCAGTAACAAACCAATCCCACGTATGTTTTGGTCTGCATGTATCTTTACAGTTTCTACCAACAATTCAAACAAGTCATTACCCGTTACTCTTTGTTTCGCAATGCATGTTGAGACAAGAGTTTCCAAACACATATCGAATAAGCAGAAGAATACTGAACGTCGACTGATTTCAAATACCGCAACACTTCCAAATTCTGCTGCGATAGATAAATCTTTACGACTTCTACCCTTTTCAACTGTCTGTGTACCCGTTTCTACAATGATACCTTTGCCTAGCAAATCTCCAACAATTGAACTGACTGTACTTGGTGATAAGCCAGTTTCCTGTGCAAGTTCAATACGTGAGATACTCCTTGCTTGCATGATCTGTTGCATGACTAAATTGGTATTCTGATTTTTAATGTCTTTTAAACCTTTCTTACCCATGCAAACTCCTTTAATTCGGACTCCGAAATAAATCGCACTTTTAAAATACACCTAACTTTCAATATTTGCAATATTAATTTGTAAACGCTTTCTATTTTTGTATTTAAAAAGTACTCCTGCTAGAGAGTACTTGATTTTAATTAGCGATATTCGCCTAACTTTTCAGCGATATCTTTGCCATCTAATGCATTGAGTGCCATATTCATTTGATTTGCCAATACTGTAGCCATACCCGCTGCTTCACCCATATCAATGCAGGTTGGAATAATTCTGACACTTGCCTGCATTAAGAATGTTGTAGAGATACATCTACCTGCCACAACGAGGTTTTCAACTTCATTTGTGACCATCGCACGATATGGAATTTCATAATAATCACCTGGTTGATAGGAAATCTGGTGTACCAAACTCTTATTTGCGGAATGGACATCGATGTACCAGTCACCACGCGCAACTGCATCTTCGTATCTAGCCTTTCTTGGATAGTCTTCTTCATGCATCAAAAGCTTACCTACGATTTGCCATGATTCACGAACACCTAACATGTTGGCTACCTGAACCAAATAACAATTCTCAAATCCAGGCATCATTTCTTTCAAGAAACGAACCAGACGACGAATGCACTGATGACCATATACGATAGCAGCAGATCTTTCTAGCGCATGCGTATTATTCTTTAAATTCACTAAGTGTGGACAGTTAAATGACATGACGCCTGTCTTATCAGGAATTGTAAAGTTTTGGAAATAATGTAAATCCTGTGGAATTAGAATACCTGCTTCTACACCCTTACGGAATAGTGGTTCCATCGCAAAGTTCTTACCAGCTACCATCGCTGATTCAAACTGGTCACCCTTGATACGATGAATACTGTAAGTATCATCTAGTGAGAATACATATTCACGATATTTTTCAATATCGATACCGCCTACTTCAAAACGTAGTGAAGTAATCTGATTATTTCCCTCTTCATCGCCACACAATACTTCTACACCAGATAGGCGTGATAGCACCGCATCACCACTAGCATCCACAAACTGTCTTCCACCAATCGCAACTAGGCCTTCAATCGTATTTGCGATAACATACTTAATCTTGTGATCTTCTAAAATCACATCACAGACAGACGCATCGTAAAGTAACTCACCACCACAGCTTATATAAAGACTTTCCCACGCATCTGCCATTGCCTCTGCAGAGAACCATCTTTGTGCAGTTCCGTGTTGGTCACGTGTTTCGCCATACTTCTTCATCTCATTTTCCAAATCATAGAAATTTTGATGATGATTTGTAAAAGAGCGCATCATCGGTGTTACAAGTGCGTTTGTGGCACTACCACCAAGACGGATTGCCTTATCAATGATTAATGTAGAAAAGCCATTCTTGGCTGAAGTATAACCTGCAGAACTACCCGCACTACCTCCACCGACAATGACAGTATCGTAGGTCTTTAAAACCTTTATCTCTCTTGTGCCATATTGAATTTTTGTTTCCATAATTTTCCATCCTTGTATTTGTTTTTAGTTATGCCCCAAAAAGAACAGATTGTCAAATACTCTTTGAAGTGTATACAATAAAACCAACAGGAGTAAAAACATATGAACGAAAAAAATAAACAAATTTTAGACGCAATCAAGGGACAATTGATTGTCTCTTGCCAAGCATTACCTAGTGAACCATTACACAGTAGTTATATCATGTCCAGAATGGCTTATGCGGCTTATTTAGGCGGTTCTAAAGGAATCCGCGCTAATAGCGTAGAAGATATTCTAGAGATTAAAAAAACGGTAGATTTACCAGTCATCGGTATTATCAAGATTGACTATGAAGATGCACCAGATGTTTACATCACACCAACGATGAAAGAAGTCGATGCTTTAGTCGAAATTGGTGTTGAAGTCATCGCAATGGATGCCACAAAGCGTACACGTCCTGGACAATTAGATCTAGATACTTTCTTCAAGGCAGTACGTGAAAAATATCCTGACCAGTTATTCATGGCAGATTGTTCCAACATTGAAGAAGGCATGCATGCAGCCGAAATTGGCTTTGACTTAATTGGCACAACAATGGCTGGTTATACAGAATATACAAAGGGATGCAGTTTACCTCCATACAGAATGATTAAGACACTTGTAGAACAGTGTGGTAAACCTGTTATCGCAGAAGGAAATATCTCTACCCCAGAACAATGCCGTCATGCGATGGATATCGGTGTACATGCAGTTGTGGTTGGTTCCGCAATCACTAGACCACTCGAAATTACCAAGAAGTTCAAGGCGGCCCTTGATGCGTAAGATTGTTACTCTAGACATCGGCGGCACAAACATCAAAGTTGGTATTTTCGAAGATGAAGTACTTGTCCAAGAAGCAGAAATTCCAACACTAGCCAAACAAGGCGCAAAAGATGTCATTGATCGCTGTATCACATTTATTAAACAATACATGCCCTGCGATGGCATCGGCATTAGCACCTGTGGACAAGTCAATAACGATGATGGTTCTATCCACTACGCAAACGAAAACATGCCAGGTTACACAGGCATGCAAGTAAAGAAGATATTCGAAAATGAATTCCATGTCAAAGTCACAGTTGAAAATGATGTGTACGCCGCTGCTCGTGGTGAAAATCAATACGGCGCAGGCAAAGGCTACAAAGATTTCATATGTCTAACATATGGCACTGGCATTGGTGGAGGTATATACCTAAATGGTCAGCCATACTATGGAGCAGGTAAATCTGCAGGTGTGATGTTAGGCGGCATGATATTGCAATCATCAACAGTTAAAAAACCATGGGATGGTAGCTACGAATCACTAGCATCCACAACCGCACTCATTCAAAGTGCACAACAAGTTAATCCATGCATTACAAATGGAAGAATCCTATTTGATCACTTAAATGAGCCTGAAATTAAAGCGATTTTAGATGCTTGGATTGAACAGATTGCGATTGGTTTATGTTCTTTAACACACGTATATAACGTACCACTATTCATTCTTGGCGGTGGCATTCTTGAACAAGAATATGTATTTAACAATATTAAAAAGGCATATCAAAAATATGTTATTCCAGGCTTTGATGGTGTACAAATCCATCAAGCAAAGCTTGGTAATAAAGCCGGTATATACGGTGCACTGGCATTAAATATCAGTAGATAAATACAACAAAAGGAGTTAATTCACTCCTTTTGTTGTTTATTCAGCGTGTGTTAAGTTACGTTCTTCTGCATCATAATATACAGGATTTACTAGACGAATATAACATTCATCACCCACTGCCAATACTTGATGGTGTGGTGCCTGAATCTTTAATTCCTGTGTACCTAAACTTACATAGTATTCTGTATATTCAGATAGGATAATACGCTTTGTGATCTTTGTCTTGATTCCCGAGTCATGATTGATTTCAATCTCACTCGGTCTTGTCGCAAGTTTTACAGCCTTATCCATGTGTTGAATTGTACATGGTAATGGTTGTGTTGTATCACCTTCGGCATATACCTTACCATCTCTATATTCAACCTTTGTAAAATTAGATTCGCCTAAGAAATTATGTACGAATAAATTTACTGGCTTGTTATAGAGTTCTTGTGGAGTACCGATTTGGATGATTTCACCCTTATTCATAACAAGTAGACGATCAGATAACGCTAAAGCTTCTGACTGGTCATGCGTTACGAATACGATTGTAAAGTTATATTCCTTTTGTAGACGCTTGATTTCAAAACGCATACTCTCTCTTAACTTTGGATCAAGGTTTGATAAAGGTTCATCTAATAATAAGATACCTGGGTTAACAACGATAGAACGTGCTAACGCAATTCTCTGTTGTTCACCACCAGATAAATCAGATGGGAATACCTTTGCTTGGTCTAATAAGTTCGTCTGTTTAAGCGCAAGATTTACACGTTCCTCAATCTCTGCCTTTGGGCGTTTTTGAACTTGTAACGGGAATGCTACGTTATCAAATACGTTTAAGTGTGGCCAAACAGCGAATGCCTGGAACACCATTCCTAAGTTACGGTGTTCAGGTGGAACGTATAAGTTCTTCGTCTTGTTGGATACAACTTTTCCCTCTAAACGGATTTCACCTTCGCTTAAATCTTCAAAACCTGCAAGCATACGTAGAGTTGTTGTCTTACCACATCCAGAAGGTCCTAAGAACGAGAAACATTCACCCTTCTTGATTGTTAGGTTGAAGTTATTTACTGCTGTCACTGTACCTAATGTTTTGGTCGTATAGTCTTTTCTTACATTTATTAATTCAATCTGATTCATACTTATACGCCCTTTCTTTCCTTCGTAATAAAGTTAATAATCCAGTTTACAACAACGATCAATAAGATTGTTAGGGTTGCAAGTGCTGAAGCTTGTGTAATATATCCATCACTACGTAACATGTAGATAGCTACACCTAATGTTCTTGTATATGGTCCATACAAGAGTGAACTTGTTGTTAATTCACGCATTGCTGGCAAGAAGATTAGGAAGAAACCTGATAACATCGCAGGACGGATGAGTGGAAGGGTAATATCCTTGAGGGATTCTGTATGAGAAGCACCGCAAGAACGTGAAGCCTCTTCCAATGATGGGTGTACCTGTCTTAAGGCAGCAGAAGCTGCGTTCATAGAGAAAGACAAGTAACGTGCGATATAAGCAATGAAGATAATCCATAGTGTGTTATATAGGTTGATATTCAAGATCTTTCCAGACCATGCAAGAATGACACCGATTGCAAGTACTGTACCTGGTAAAGAGTATGGAAGTGTAGCTAAGAATTCCAAAGCACCCTTTCCCTTTGGCTTGATCTTGATGATTACATACGCAATCATTACACCTAGTAACATTGCAAAGATACCTGAGCTTACCGCTAGGATTAAGGAGTTTGATACACCATCACGAACCATCTTGTTGTTGAATAAGATATTAGTATAGTTGCTGAAGTCGAAGTTACTTGGTACAAGTGGTAGACCATAAGACTTCAATAGACCAACTAAGAAGATCATTCCTAATGGTACAACAACGATGATAACTAATGTCACGATAGAGATAATCAAGAGAGGAATCTTAGCAGAACGTAATTTAATTACGGTTGGACGCATACTCTTACCTTTGATAATGTCATAGCTTCCAGACTTCAATATAGCCTTCTGTAATAAAAGTGCTACAGACACAACAACAACTAATAAGATTGATAGAATTGTCGCTTCACGAATACCCTGGAAATCACCAGCGGCACGGTTAATGAGCTGGAAGATTCGTGTTGGTAATGTGTAAATGTTCTGTGAGAATCCTAAGATAGAAGGGACACCGAAGTGTGATAATGATGAAATCATAATCAATAGTGCACCAGATGAAATTGCAGGCTTAACAAGTGGTAATGTAATCTTACGAATAACATATCCCTGTGAAGCACCGGCAATACGTGCAGATTCTTCGAGTGTTGGGTCCATTCTTTCTAATGCACTTACTACCTGCATGAATACAAATGGGAAGTAATAAGAAACTTCAACGAAGATAATTCCCCAGATAGAGTTGATGTTAATAGGTGCCTTTGTTAAATGGAATGTAGACATTAACCAGTTATTTAAATATCCACCTCTTCCTGATAACAATAAGTCCCAAGCCATGGCTCCAAAGAATGGAGGGAACATGTATGGGATACTAAATAATGCACGCATGAATCCCTTCATCGGAATATCACTACGTCCAAGTAACCATGCATAGAACAAACCCATGATAGTACCGAAAATTGTTACCCAGAATGCAATGGTGATTGTATTCCACATCGCACCGATGTTTTCTTTATTCAATAGAACTTTGAAGAAGCTATCCAATGCTAGCTTTCCATCTACGAATAAAGCATTCACAATAATGGAGGCGACCGGAACAATCGCAATAATCGCAAGAATGATAAAGCTTGCGATAATCATAATTTTATCTAAAGAAAACTTACGACCATCTAGCGCAGCTAAATCATTATTTAACGTTTTACGCTTAAACATTATGCCTCCTCCTTTTCATAATAGAACTTACGAACAAATTTCAAGCCAACTTCTTGGCCTTCCTTTGCCTTGCCGTACTTCATTACATCTAAAGCAGATTGTTGAAGACGGATTTGCTTATCACCTAATTGAATAAAGTAGTTTGTAATATTTCCTAGGAAAGTTTCTGTAACTACCTTACCCTTGATAGGACTTTCGTTATCAAATACTGCATCCATTGGTCTAAATGCTAATTGATATGCCTTTGTTGGATTTTCGAGTGCAGACTTTTCATCTAGCTTCACTAAACCATTTTGTGTATTGATGTATACGCCATCCTCCTTCGCAACTACGTCTACGAAGTTAGAAATCCCTACAAATTCAAAGATATAACGATCCTTAGGCTTCATAACGATATCGTAGTCGTTACCTAACTGACGGATGTTACCCTGTTGATCCATAATCGCAAGACGATCGCATAACTCTAAAGAAGCTTCTTGGTCATGTGAGATATAAACGATTGTTGTTCCAATTGTCTTTTGAATCTCACGAATTTCCTTCAACATCTCTTGACGTAGTTTCAAGTCTAAGTTTGTGATAGGTTCATCTAAAACGATTAATTCTTTTGATGATACAAGTGCACGAGCAATCGCAACACGTTGCTGTTGTCCACCGGACAACTGTGAAGGTAAGTGGTTTGCATAAGTTTCCATCTGTACCTGCTTGAGCGCATTCATTGCGATTTCCTGCATTTGTTTCTTATCCATTCTCTTCTTCTTTAATGGATACTTTACATTTTCCAATACTGTTAAATGTGGCCATACCGCATAGTCTTGGAATACAACACCAATATTTCTTCTCTCTGGTGGGATATTAATTCTCTTTTTAGCATCGAAGACACAAGTTTCTCCAATAAAAATGGACCCTGTTTCAGGCTTGATAAAACCACAGAGAAGTCTAATCAATGTAGTTTTACCGCACCCGGAGGGTCCAATTACACCCATAATTTCGCCATCATTTACTTCTAATGATAGGTTTTGGATAATCTTTTTGTCTCCATAGCTAAAAGATACATCGTTAAATTGTACTTTTGCCATGGTTTTCTCCTAGTTGTTTATTTGAAAATCTTGTCGAACTTCTCTAAGATTTCTGCACTCTGTTCAGCGATTGCCTTGTCATCCGCAACCATTGCACGAGCGATAATTTCATCTAATGATAGTGTGCCTTCCTTCTTAACATCTCCACGGATTGGCATTGTGTCATTCTTCGCAAGAATTTCTTGTCCTTCCTTAGAAAGGATGTAGTCATATAAAGCCTTACCACCTTCTGGGTTTGGTGAGTCTTTGAGTAATGCGATTGGACTAGATACAGCAATTAGATCCTTTTCTGGATATGTGAAACGAATTGTAGAACCCTTATCTGCTAGAGATTGTGTAACGTAGTCAACACCAATAGCTACCTTATAAGCAGCCGCAGCTACCTTTGTATGTGTAGAAGTTGTACCTGATTCTAATTCAGCACCGTGTTCCTTTAACTTCTCGAAGAATTCAACACCATATTCTGGGTTATTCATCAAGCTAGCTACTAAGTAGAATGTTGTTCCGGATTCACCTGGGTCTGTCATAACGATTTGGCCCTGGAAGTCATCCTTTAATAAGTCTTTCCAAGTCTTTGGAACTTCATTTTCTGGAACTGTATTTGTATTTGTTGTTAAGCCCATAACTACAAGACGTGCGCCTGTGTAGAAGTGTTCTGGATCTTTGAACTTTTCATCGATATTAGCAGCTTCTGGTGATTCATAAGCTTCTAAGATACCCTGTTCCTTAAATGTTACATAGTTGGATGGGTCACCAATCCATACTAAGTCAGTAGCGATTTGACCAGACTGCTTTTCTGTTGCAATCTTTGTCGCAACCTTAGATGTGCCAGCTGCGTAGTAGTCTAAAGAATACTCTGGGTGAGCAGCTTCAAATCCCTCTTTTAAAGCTTCTAATTGTTGTTCCTTTAATGAGGAGTACAGCATAACCTTTGACTTTCCACCTGAGTTTGTATTTTCAGTTGCTGTTGTGGAAGTTGTTGCAGGTTTATTTGTGCATCCAATTAACATTGCGGATGCCGCAAGTAGTAAGAAAAATTTTTTCATGATTTCTTTCCTCCTGAGTTCACTTACTAATCATATTGTAGGAATACTCAAACATATTTAAAACTTAAAAATTGTGATATTATGTGAATATCAAATATTTAAACATCCAGAAAAGTGCCTATTATATGAATGAATCCACAAAACTGCAAAATAGTATCGATAGATTACGCAAGCGATTAATTCTCATTGTCGCGTTATTTTTTATCTTCGTCAGTCTACTTTTACTCAAAAATATCAATGATTCTAGAAAAAAGAGTCTGATTGATTATCACTTAAGTACCCAAGAAAGCTTTAAAAATCTGATGGCCCACTCATTGGATACAGTTCGTTATGCTGCTTATAATACATTCTACTCCAGTGAAGCTATCAGTCTACGTAACGCAACAGATATCTCGCCTACCCAAGCCGCAAAGTACCTACGTACCCTTCATGCGCTGGATAGTACGAATCCATTTATTCATTCGATTTATCTTTTGAATAAGTCATCCAACACGGTATATACAACCAATGCAGGTTCATCTTCATTTGACCAATTTGACGATCAATCTGCGTTCACTCCAAATAACCATTTATTAAAGTTGCGTCAACTACCAAATCAAGTTTGGGTCTATACATTACAATTCACCGGTATTCGCGATACAGATGTATCCATGGTCGTCAATATTGATACATATCTCTTTAACCGTTCCTTATTTCGAGATACCGATGCGACAGAATTCATCTATGTCCCAGAACAGGATACCTATTTTAGTTCTACAGGAAATGCGTATCTTCCAATTGAAACCCTAAATTTTACATCAGATAATGATAGTCACTTTAAGACTATCGATGATGATGTATACTTCTACTCATATCAACCAGACTACAATCTCTATATCGCAAAACAGGTAAAATCAAACAGTATCATCAACCGTTTCTCTTCCTATGTTCCTTTATTCTTAGAGATTATTGTAATCAACTTTATCTTGATAGTGATACTAGGTTACTTTATTAATAAGTACTACTACACACCACTTTATGAAATTATGGATAAGTTTGAACTGAAGTCTTCTTCAAAAAACTCCGTTAATAACGCAGTTACACTTTGGATTCATGACCAACAACACAAGATGGAAGAAGCGACTCATAAAGCCAAACAGGATTATCTGACCAAGTTGCTCTTAAACCAAAAGCTACCTCTTCTAAGAAACTCCCTCGACTTTGATACAACAAAAGATATTTATATTTGTATCTTAGATAGTTTATCAAACAATCATATTCTCACTCTATTCGGTGAGAAAAAAGAAGTACATTCCATCAATAACCTCTATACTGTTATTACAAATGAAGTAAACGTTGAGGCACTATCGAATTACGCAAAAACACATCATATCAAAGTATTCCTAGGTGATGCTAAACCACTATCAAAAGTCTATACTTCATATCAAAAATTATCGCAATTATATTTCTTGCGTATTCTCGATTCCACAAAATTCTTCTATCGTGAGTCTGATATGCCTCACTTTATGACAAACTTCTCTACAATTCAAGAAACCGAACAACGTTTACTCTATACGGTTGAACACGGACGTGAGGAAGAAATTACCGCAACATTCAACGAGTGGTTTAGTCTCATGAAATCCTTACACTATAATTCCCTACAATTCTTCTATACAAAGTTATATTCTGGCTTACGTGACCGCATCCGTTCTATCTCTTCGATTCCAAGTTTACCAACGTATCAGTTTGAAAATAAACTGAGTACAACCACGGACATCCAAGAGATTAATCAGTATATTCTACATCTCATGCATGCATACAGTCAGTATCTTACGGATATGAAAGAAGAGAAGATACTCGATCTAATCTCTAATGCAAAGAATTATATCGACCAACACTTATGTGATTCTGATTTAACTGCAGATAGCGTCGCATTATCGATGGATTATAACGCAACGTACTTAAATCGAATCTTCAAATCACAGTATGCAATGTCGATGAAAGAATACATCAATGTCAGTCGTGTCGAACTCGCAAAGAAACTACTCGTTGAAACAGATTTATCCACATTAGAAATCTCATCAAAACTAGGTCTTGAAAACTCTAACTACTTCTATACGTTCTTCAAGAAACATACTGGTAGCACACCAAATCAATATCGTATTGACAATAAAGCATAAGAGATAATATTCTTATGCTTTTTTTGTCGTATTAACATATCTATTGTGTCATTTTACAACAATCATCTATTTCTCTTTTTCGTTTTTATTGTAAAATGATACCGAGCTATGAAACAAAAAAGAAGGGGGCTCATTTATGGAACTAAACTATAGAAAATGTGCAGAAGAAATCTTTGCGACACTTGGTGGTAAAGAAAATATTATCAGTGCTGCACACTGTGCTACACGCTTACGTCTCGTCATTGCAGACAACAGTAAAGTTGACGTAAAGACATTAGAGAACGTACAAGGTGTTCAAGGGGTATTTAATTCTAGTGGACAATTACAGATTATTATCGGTACCGGTACTGTGAATAAAGTTTACGATGAATTTATTGCGATCAGTGGAGTGACTGGTGGCAGTAAAGAAGATGTGAAAGCTGCGGCAGCTTCTCAAATGCCATGGTGGAAACAATTAATTAAAACACTCGGTGATGTATTCGTACCTATCCTACCAGCTATCGTAGCTGCAGGTTTAATGATGGGTCTTGTAGAGGCATTAGGTAAGGCAATTCCTTCCTTTGCGTCTACGGACTGGTATGCATTCTTAGACATGGCTTCTAATACATCCTTTGCATTCTTACCAGTGCTTGTTGCGGTATCTGCAGCACATGTATTTGGTGGAAATATCTTCTTAGGTGCAGTTATTGGACTGATGATGGTCCACCCTGCACTTACAAATGGTTGGAATGCCGCAAATGGATATGATGTTTGGTATCTATTTGGCAAGGGAATTAACATCTTTGGCTATACACTTGGACAAGTCAATCAGTTAGGTTACCAAGGACATGTTATTCCTGTTGTTATCGCAGTATGGGTTATGAGTAAGATTGAAATCAAGCTACACAAGATTGTACCTGAGATGATCGACTTATTTGTAACACCACTTACAACTGTTATCGTAACTGCTTTAGCTACATTCATGGTCATCGGTCCAATTTTCGCAACACTTGAAAGTTGGGTATTATCCGCCGCAACAGTGTTAGTTGCTAACCCATTCGGTGCTCTAGCAATGGGTGCTCTTTACCCAATCACAGTTGTCATGGGACTACACCACATGTACAACACAATTGAGTTAGGTATGCTCAGTACTGGTGCATTAAACACATGGATGCCAATTGCGTCTGCCGCAAACTTTGCACAGTTTGGTGCCTGCTTGGCTGTAGGTCTAAAGACAAAGAACGCTAAGCGTAAGACAGTTGCTATCCCATCCGCACTCTCTGCTTCCCTAGGTATTACAGAACCGGCAATCTTCGGCGTTAACCTACGCTTGATGAAGCCATTTGTATTCGCAGCAGTTGGTGGTGCAATCGGTGCCTTAGTTGGAGCTATCTTCCACATTGGCGCAACAGCCAACGGTGTAACTGGTATTCCAGGTTACCTTATCGCATCAAACCCACTTACATATACAATCCTACTATTAGTAGCAGGCGGAACATCCTTTGTACTAACATTCTTATTCTGGAAAGAAAATGATGGTGTAGAGCCAGAAACAACCACAACATCTACTCCTTCTCCAGTGGCACCACAAGCAGAAACAATTATCACAACAGAAAAAGGCATCGTCCTTTCCCCAGTAAAAGGAAAAGTTATTCCTGCAAGTGAAATACCTGATCCAGTCTTTGCAGGTGAAGCAATGGGTCAATCCGTTGGTATTGTCCCAACAGAAGGAACAGTATATGCGCCATTTGATGGAACAGTGATGATGCTATTCCCTACAAAACATGCAATTGGATTACAATCCAAGGATGGTTTAGAAGTACTCATCCACGTAGGTGTTGATACAGTACAGATGAATGGCGAAGGCTTTGAAGCATTTGTAAAACAAGATGATGTTATCCATGCAGGTGATAAACTAATTACTTTCGACCGTGCTAAGATTAAAGACGCAAATCATCCAGATACAGTTATCGTCGTATTAACAAATAGCGCAAATTTCGAAAAGATTGAAAAAGCCGCATAAATACTAAATATTATTTTTGAAAAGATATAGTAATTATTTTCATAAAACTATATCTTTTTTTCATATTTTTTACATTTTATATATAAAACTTCCAAAAGAATTTGGTATGATAAGGGCATTATAAAAAGGGGTATACATTATGGAACGTGAAAAACTCTCATCACGCCTCGGCTTTATCTTATTATCCGCAGGTTGTGCAATCGGCTTAGGCAACGTCTGGAGATTCCCGTACATCGTCGGACAATATGGTGGAGCGGCCTTCGTACTAATCTATATTGCGTGTTTAATATTACTAGGTCTACCAATCATCATTATGGAATACGCTGTCGGTAGAGCTAGCCAAAAAAGCATCGCTCTTGCCTTTAATGAATTAGAGCCAAAAGGAACTAAGTGGCATATCTACAAATGGTTTGGTATGGGTGGTAACTACTTACTTGCAATGTATTACACAACAATTACAGGTTGGTTATTACTATACTTCTTCAAAACATTGCGTGGTGACTTCAATGGTTTAGACGCAACTGCAGTTGGTGAACAGTTCGGTAGTCTAATGAACCAACCACTTACAATGTTTATCTTCATGGCAATTACAGTCATACTCTGTTTTGGCATCTGCTCTATGGGACTACAAAACGGGGTCGAAAAAATCACTTCTAAGATGATGGTCGCCCTACTCATCTTGATGGTAGCACTAGGTATCAATTCCATCTTCTTAAAAGGAGGACAGGCAGGACTTGAATTCTACCTCAAGCCAAACCTAGCAGCCATTCAAGAAGTTGGTATCGGTAAAGTTATCTTCGCAGCGCTAGGACAATCCTTCTTTACACTCAGTATCGGTATTGGTGCAATGACAATCTTCGGCAGCTATATTGATAAAAAACACGCACTCACTGGTGAAGCATTACACGTATTAGGACTCGATACACTTGTGGCAATCATGGCTGGTTTCATTATCTTCCCAGCTTGTTTCGCATTTGGTGTAGAACCATCGCAAGGACCAAAACTCATCTTCGTAACATTACCAAATATCTTCAACCATATGTTTTTAGGACAATTATGGGGAGCACTATTCTTCCTATTTATGGCATTTGCGGCACTCTCTACTGTCATTGCCATCTTCCAAAATATGATTGGCTTTAGTTCCGATCTAACAAAAGTATCCGTAAAGAAATCCTCACTCATTAATGCAATCGTCATTATTGTATTATCACTACCATGTATATTAGGATTTAATGTATTGCAAAACATTACACCGTTAGGTGCAGGCACAAATATTATGGACTTAGAAGACTTTATCGTTAGTAATAACCTACTACCAATTGGCTGTCTAATCTATCTCATATTCTGCACAAGCAAATATGGATGGGGCTTTGGTAACTTCCTTGCAGAAGCAAATGAAGGAAAAGGCATCAAATTCCCTAAATGGGCACGCCTATATGTGACCTATATTATTCCACTTATCATCATGTGGATCTTTATCCAGGGATATATCAGCACATTTATGAAATAAACAAAGATAGTGTAGAATTTTCTCTACACTATCTTTCTTTATGAATACTAATTTTAATACTGCATTAATTGTTTATAACCTTGAGCCCTAAACTATTGGCAGCCTCTTCTGCCTTTGATCCCTTTGGTGTACGAATCTCGACATCTGGATTATTACTTGCTGTGAAATAAAATACATCTGTAATTTCTGTTACACTTGCTGGAATTTCTATATACTTAATTACTTTTGCATTCGCAAATACATTAATTCCAATTTCCTGCATTCCTTCTGGGAACTTAACGAATTCTAGGGAATTGCATCCGTTGAATGCATTATCACCTATACGTTCTAAAGAACTACCTAAATGGATAAATTTTAGATTTACATCAAGAGTAAATGCAGATTTAGAGATAACTCTAACTGTATCTGGTAATACGATTGCCTCACAAGTTTGATTATTTGCTAAGCCACGCTCTGCAATCGCAATGACTGGTTTTCCATTAATGGTTTTTGGTACATTAATTACCTTATCTTCTGAACTACAACCGTAGATAGCATAACCTTCTTGCCACTCTTCATATGTGAAGTACTTTTCATCTGTCTCTGGGAAGTCTTTAAAATTCTTTTCAGTTACTTCAGAGTTGTTTGTAGTTGTTGTGTTATTTTCAGTTTCCTTTGTTTCATTTGTTGATGTACTTGTTGTAGTATCTTGTTTTGACTCCTTAGGTCCACATCCTACTAAACCCGATAAGAGTACCACTGCACATAAGCCTGATAGTAATTTCTTGTTCATACTATTCCCCTTTAGTTATTTACTACTTTAAGACCTAGACTATTCGCAGCTTCTTCTGCAGCCGATCCTTTTGGTGTATGAATTTCTACATTCTTATTTGAATTTTCTGGGAAGTAAAATAAGTCTGTTATTTCAGTTACACTTTCAGGTATTGTGATCGATTTGATTGATGGTGTGTCTGAAAATACCAATTGACCAATTGATTTTGTTCCTTCCGGAAATACAACAGACTCTAGAGAACTTGCTCCTAAAAATGCGTGATCATCTACAGTTTCTAAAGATGTTCCTAAATAAATGTACTTCAATGCTTTATCTCGACCAAAAGATGACTCTCCAACATATCTTACTGTATCTGGTAAGACGATTGCCTCACATTTTTCAAGATTTGCCATACCACGCTGTGCAATCGCTATAACAGGTTTACCATTAATGTTTTTTGGTACACGAACAACCTTATCGTCAGAAGTACAACTATAGATAGCATAACCTTCTTGCCACTCTTCATATGTGAAGTACTTTTCATCTGTCTCAGGGAAGTCTTTGAAGTTCTTCTCTGTTACTTCAGAGTTATTTGTTGTAGCTGTGTTGTTGTTTTCTGTTTCCTTTGTTTCTGTAGTTGAAGTACTTGTTGTAGTATCTTGTTTTGGTTCCTTAGGTCCACATCCTACTAAACCCACAAGCATGATTCCTGCACATAATCCTGTTAATAATTTCTTGTTCATAAGAATACCCCCTATATTTTCATGAATAGTATTAATAATATTTTGTTGTTAATATCAATTAAACTGATTTAATCTTCTCACAATTATATATTGTTGAACATATTGAAATCCTTAAGTCTTTATAATTTTAAGATCATTATTACTTTCATTTTCCTAAAAAATGCCGAAGGCACCACAAATGATATTCACGTGTTTCCTTTCGGCTTTTATTTACGTTTTACTCTTATTGTTTCACAAATTTTAGGATTTCTTCGTACTTATATACACGTAAGTAACATAGAGCACATACCACAATCACAAGTGTGATAATACCACCTACAATACTGTGGATGATTCCTAACACAACACGATAAGCTACCATCGCAAGTACTGTGTAAATCAAACCGTTTGTTATCTTTTGTCTCCCAGTTGCTTGGTATAAGTACCATAGACCACCAATCACTATTACTAAACATGTAATGTTTAAGAACAATCTAATAATCGCTAACCAACCTAGTGGTGTACATAATATAAGTGCTCTAAGGATTGCGGCAGCTACCAACATATTAATTCCAACACGATATTTATCCATATCATTCCCTCTATCTTTCTGTTTCTTTAAACGATTCATGTACTTCTGTCGCAACTTCTCGCCCGTCTTTAATTGCGGTTGCGATAGATTGAGGACCTAAATATGCATCCCCTGTTATTAGTACATTTTCTATTGTACTCTGATGTTGACCGGAAGTCAAATTCAGTTTTTCATCCAGAACACTAAAGTCTACTTTTTGTCCAATCGCTGCAACGACAAGGTCACATGGAATGATATGTTCACTACCTTCTACTTCATGGGTTGATCTTCTTCCACTTTCATCTGGTTCACCTAGTTCCATTGTAATAACCTTCACACCAGTTACTTTTCCCGTCTCGTCACGCAATACTTCTTTAATATTCTCTAAGAAATGGAATGTAACTCCTTCATTGCGTGCATCTTTGATTTCTCCCTTGTGTGCTGGCATCTCTGCTTCGCTACGACGATAGATGATTTTTACATCATCCATGATACGCACAAGACTTCTTGAGCAATCCATCGCAACGTTACCACCACCCCACACAACGGCGTGTTTGTAATTTTCCTTGTAGAAATCATGCATGTGCTTAATGTTTAAATCATGCAGTAAGGTTAACCCTGCAATACAGCCACCCTTCGCTTCTAAACCAAACATATTTTCTACCTGGGCACCGATTGCGACTACAATACGGTCAAACTTCTTTTGTAAGTCACTAAATGGAATATCTTTTCCAATTGTTGTTTGGAAATGAAATTCTACACCTGCAGATGTGAGTTCATCCATCAACTTATCGATAAAACTTGTATTGAAGCGAAACTGTGGAATTCCTGTATAACAAGCCCCACCTGCACGATCATTCATATCAAACACTTCAACATCGTATTCACCAAGTTTTAAAAGTGTCTGAATACTATATAAGGTCGCAGGTCCTGCACCAATATATGCAATTCTTTTCTTTGTCATCGTATATTCCTCTAGTTTCTTACTTTCCCTGTTTTGCGTCTTTAATATCTGTCACAAACCACTTACCATCATCTTGTTGTTCAAGAGTGATAATCGAATCCTCATTGTTATACTTCTTATCTTTTAACTGTTCTGTATAAACAGAATAAATCTTATCTACAAGCTGTTCCATCATATACTTTTTAGCAGCCTCATCACCATCTTTTTTCTGCATTTCCGTCGCTTCAACAGATAGTGTAGATATTAATGCTTTATACTCTTCACCTGTAAAATATTTTCTAATATCAGCTGTATCTAAAAAATCCATTGAGAAAGTAACTTCATACTTTCGATCATTTACTTCTTTCACATCTTTAATTTTTGGATTTTCAAAAGAGGAAGTTCTAATTTCTTTTTCAATTTCAGCTAGCTTTTTCTTCGCATCATCAGATAAATCTGTTGATGAAAAACTTGCTGGTGTTTTAAAGGAAGATTCAATCGCATCGCACATCTTTTGAACATCTTCACTGGATTGTTCCTTCGCTTTTTCTGTATCCCCAGAATCTAATGCATTTATAAATGTCTCTGCGGTTTTCTTAGCTTGTGCTTCAGGTGTTGCCTTACCACATCCTGCTAATACCAATAATACTGCCAACATTAACTTTGTTAATTTCATAGTATACCTCACGTTTTTCTGTATTCTACTGTATCATATTTCTGACTAATATGATTTGAATTCAGTATCGATATTACGTATAATAATAACATCGCCGACATAGCTCAGTTGGTAGAGCAACGCACTCGTAACGCGTAGGTCGCAGGTTCAATTCCTGTTGTCGGCACCATAATACTGATACGCCCTAATCAAAGGGCTTTTTTCATAAAAAGCATCTCCCCCTTGTACGCATAACATGCATAGTATATGGAAGATGCTTTTATTTTATTTCTCGTTATATTTCTTTAATTCAAGATTTACACACTCGACATCCGACATGACCGGAATATACTCTGTACCACGTTTTTGACGTGTTTCTGCGCCCTTACCTGTAATCAAGATAACTGTGTTGCCTTGCACATTTGCGGCGTCTTTAACTGCACTTGCAATAGCTTTTTCACGGTCAATGATGATTTCATATGGTGCCTTTTCTTTTTCAACAGCTCTTGCGATTTCCTGGGCAATTGCGAGTGGATCTTCTTCCCCAGCATCCTCTTCTGTTAAATAAATATAGTCAGCGTACTTACCTGCAATTTCGCCTAAGTCATGACGACGATCTTGTGCCTTTTTACCCGGGCAACCAAAGATAATCGTTACACGATATCCAGGATACTCATTTCGTACAGATTCAAATAATTTCTGAAAAGATAATTGGTTATGTGCATAATCTACGATTGCGGTAATCTTTTTATCATTCGATGTATAGATTTCCATACGTCCAGGAACCTTCGCATGATAAAGACCAGACTGAATATCACTGACAGGAATGTCATATAAACGTGCTATCGCAATCGCACAAAGCGCATTAGATACATTGAATAATCCCGGCATTGATAACTTAAACTCTTCATCAAAGTCACTTCCACGTACTTTAAAGACAATATCATTTCCGACTTTATGAACATCGTAGCCATAGAAGTCGGCAGTATCATTTGCTTCGGAGAATGTAATTACCTTCTCAGCAGCTTTGGCTGCTTCTAGAATCTCTTCACAGTGATCTGAATCTAGATTCACTAGTCCATATGTGCATTGCTCAAAGATACGTAGTTTAGACGCAAAGTAATCTTCCCATGTTGGATGTTCCACGGAAGATACGTGGTCATAGCCAATATTTAGAAATGCCGCAACAGAGAAATTCACGCCTACGACACGGTCATATTTCAACGCTTGCGAAGATACTTCCATCGTTACAAAATCAATCTTCGATTCAACCGCATTTCTGAAGTGTCTTTCAAGGTCGAGTGGCTCTGGTGTTGTTAAGTGTGATTCAAAACGCTCAACACCATCATAGGTGCCAATCGAAGAGATCACTGCACTTTCATTTTTACCAATACGTTCAAGATATGTATCTAGAATTGCCTTTATATAGTATGTAGTCGTTGACTTTCCTTTTGTGCCAGTAAGTCCAATCACATTTAATTCCTTCCATGGATCGTTGTAGTACATCGTCGCAAGGTTTGCCATTGCGTAACGCACATCTGTTAGTGGAATCCACGGAATATTCACTTCTGGATATTCTACTTCACTGAGATATGCAAAGGCACCTTTATTTACCGCATCTTGTAAATACTGTGCTTTAAAGTGTACGCCTTTGCACAAGAATAATGTATTCCTAACAACCTGTTGTGAGTCACAAGACACAAGTTCTACAACAGTATTCATGCATGTATCAGATAAACGAATATCTCCTAATACATTCTTCTCTTGTAAAAAAGAGATATAATCCTTTAATAAATATTTTTTCATCTAAACCTCCTATACATGCAATGGTTCACGGTCAAAGAAGCGAATACATTCCTCTGCTAAAACCTCCATCGCATCGATATAGAATGAAGGTAGTCCATGGTATTCACGGTATACAGATAATTCTGTACAGCCAAGAATTGCACAGTCACAGCCAGCATCTCTAACTGCTCTATCAATTGCCGCAAAAGTATGACGGTTGCCCTTTTCTCCACGTTTGATTTCATCATAGATTAAAGACATTACCTTCTTTTGAATCTCAGCATCCGGTTGCCATGCTTGCATACCTGCCGCTTCGATTTCGCGACGATAAACACCAGTCATAATCGTACCATCAGTCGCAAGAATCGCCACCTTCTTATGATTTGTTTTTACCAAACGCTTTACTGTTTCGCGTGGCATATGAATAATTGGAATAGAGATTTCCTTTTGCAAACGATCCGCGAAGTAGTGTGATGTATTACATGGAATCGCAATACAACAACTACCGCAACCCTCTAATAAATGACAATCATGCAACATGCGTTCATATACGACATTCTCATTACCAGATAGAATCGCAGCTGTACGATCTGGCATCTTTGTATCAGATAGTATCATAGTTGGAATATGATCTTGATCACAAACCGCATCGGTGCGGTCTAGAATCCATTGATATAAGATTTGTGTTGCCTGTGGACCCATTCCACCTAAGATACCTAATTTATCTTTTATCTGTTCCATACATGACACCTCTATGATTTCTTTACTGCGTATGTCTCGTAATTCTTTCTTTGTCGTTTTAAATCATACCAAACCCATAAACGATGGAAGATATTCTTTTCTCCTTTATATACAAGGGAGTTTGTCATCTTGCCTTCTTTTTCTAGTTGTCTCATCTTATCGTGGTATGAAGATACGATAAAGTCTCTTGCGACATCGGATGGTACAACCTGCCATAAGCTTTCATTCTCGCAGATTTCAAATGGAAGTTCTTTATTTTCAATGTAATCTTCCACTAGATAGCGTGCGATATTAAAACCTGCACCTGTTACATAGTAATTACTTCTACCTTGACGGCAGTTAATTTCAAATAGTTTCAACTTACCATCACGTTCATCATATTTCATATCAAAGTTAGAGAATCCAACGTAGTGAATATCCTCGAGGAATTTCTTAAGTTTCATACAGATTTCCTCATTCTTCTCTGTCATGATAACTGCGTGGTTTCCTAATCCATGTGGTGTATGTTCTTCCAGTAAGACATGGCCTAAGCACATCATCTTTACCTTGCCATTCTTATCAGAATAGTTCGTTAATACACGCATGTAGGAATCATCACCAGGAATACAATCCTGAATAATCATCGTATCTGGATAACCAGCCGCATAACAACGATCTAATACATCGTATAATTCTTCCATTGTCTGTAAGAGGAACACTTTATCATTGCCTTCAAACGGATGTTCCCAATAGGTTACAGAATTAGAAGGTTTACAAATGAATGGCCCTGTAAATGGCAGCGTAAAATCATGACCCATCTCTTTATGATAGATAAACGTTGCTGGATGGTCTAAGCCATACTGATCACACATCTCATAAAACTTCTCTTTATTGATAAGGGTATTTAAAAGTTTAGCGTCGATTCCTGCTACGATACAGTTCTTTGGAAATAGATGCTTATTTTCAGCAGCCAATTTTACATACGCATCACCACAACCAATCACAAATACCTTTCCATCTTGATGACTGTTCGCAAAAGTCAAAACATTCTTTACATACGCATCCGCATCTTCATTATTTTCACATGCATGATAATCAATGATAGAACTACGATATGCAGGTCCAGATAAATATTTGCCAAAACATGTAGAACGCAAACCATACGCTTCATGAAACGCTCTTGCGACAGAATATACGTTTATATCACCACCAAATAACAATGGATAGATTTTTTCCTTCATAAATAGCCTCTTTTCTTTCAATATACTTTGTCTATTATACTACACAGTTGTTTAGTTGATTAGAATAGTCCAGAAATCATGATGATAGAAAATAGAATCGCATTAAAGCTTATCACCGCGATCAAAATTCCAACTCCAATCATAGTAGGATTTACCCTCTTTGCGATAAACACACTACAACCATCTAATGGCTGCTCATCCACCCTAAATAGCTTATCAATCAAAGGCATATTCTCCATATCCGTATTACGTTGAATACTCAACAGATAGTTACCTTCTTCTGCCTCAAACCAAAAGTACTGTCGAGCACGATAGGAAAATGAACTGCTTTCAACTTTGAACGTCTCATGATGGATTGGGATTTCCCTACCGGTTTCCACCTCATTTACCACAATATTCAATCTTGGGTAAGAAAATGTACCTCTTGGCACTCTGAGCCAAATCGCATAACTTCCTTGTTCTGTGATTGTAAACTCATCACAATCAAGCGTAGCTTGCATTTCAAAGATACTCTTTTTAAATTGTTTAAAACGTAATACAAACACAATTGTACCAATGAGACACAATATGCCTACTAGTACTATTAATATCACTAGAGTCTTCATGATTCCTCCATAACATCCCCTTTATTTTATCAGTATTATGCCTTTGTTTCATAGTTATTAGCAGAGATATTTTTATACATCTATGCTATACTTGTCCTGTATATCTAAGCATATTGAGATGACGAGGTGAATATATGTCTGCCAGATCAAAACAAGAAAAAAAGAAAGGTGGCGTTGGTAAAGTCCTACTCATACTCTTAGCAGTTGTGAGTATTATCGCCATCGGTATTTATATCGCAGGTGTTATCTATTTCCAACAGCACTTCTTCTACCGCACAACAGTCGGTAATACAGATGTTAGTTTCATGGATGTAGACACAAGTGTTAGTACACTTACCAATGCCACAAACACATACAAAATTAAGATTACTGCTCCTGGAGATAAGGTTTACGAAGTAAAGGGTAAAGATATCTCATTAAGCCTTGCAAGTAATGCGAAGTCTTCTGTTGAAAAAGAAATCAAATCACAAAATGTATTCACTTGGCCACTCTCTTTATTACAGCCAGAGCACAAAGAAATTCAAGTAGAATATAGTGAATCAAAACTTCACAAACAATTAGAAGACTTGTTGTCACTAACAAAAGATCCAGTTAACGCAACGATTACGATTAACGACGATAACTACAAGGTTATCGAGGCTAAGTATGGTGCTGATACAGCAGCTGTACAAAAGGAAATTGATACTGCGATCAATAACCAAAATTATCAATTAACGCTAAATACCGCAAACTTCACTGCCCCAGAAATCACATCAAACTCTGAACAGATTACAAATGCAGTAAAGAAGATTGAAAGTTACTTAAAGAGTGCCGTTTCCTATACGATCGGTTCCTCCAAAAAAGTCATGGATAAAGCATCTGTATTAAAAGTATTAAGTATCTCTGATACATACGATGTAACTGTTGATGACACAAAGTTACAGGCTTACGTAGAAGAGCTAGCCTCAAACTTTAATACCTACGGTAAAGTTCGTACATTTAGAACACAAGCTGGCGATGATATTCAAATCGGTGGTGGTGACTACGGCTACATCCTAGATAAAGATTCTGAATTTACACAATTAAAGTCTGATCTTGAATCTGGAAAGATGGTTGAAAGACAACCAATGTGGTCACAAACAGCACAAGGAACTTTAGAGAATGATATTGGTGATACTTACGTAGAACTTGATTACACAAACCAAGTAATGTACTACGTGCTACATGGCGAACGTGTATTTACATCCGATATCGTATCGGGAAATATCAATATGGGTAGCGGTTCTCCAGATGGAGTCTTCCGTATTAAATACCGTGTCACAAACACAAGTTTAAAAGGTACAGATTACGATGGCTCAGAATATGATTCCCCAGTCAATTACTTCATCGTATTCGCATACAACATTGGCTTCCACGACGCTCCATGGCAACCATGGTTCGGTGGTAACCGTTATACATATGCAGGATCACATGGCTGTATCAACTTACCAAACGACTCCGCTGCATATATGAATGCGAACGTTCCAAATGATATTGCGGTTGTAGCGTACTATCGTAATCCAGTAAATCTAACCGGTACCGCTAACGCCAACTCAAACGCATATTCCTATCACGGATAGTATCAATGCCACTACACAGTGGCATTTTTTAATTCCTACAAAAAAAGTTCTCATTACTGAGAACTCTAATATAACTTCAGTTCAGCTTCCTGCTTATCCCAGATAGCGTAATCCGCCTCTCCACGATGATCAGGAATATGATACTTCTCTTTTAAAATCTTACCAAAATAAGCATTAACTTTCTTTGAGCCATTCATATTCAAATGGTCTCCACGGTCTAAAGTATCTGTTGTCCAATCAAGAGCGAGTACGTTATCCAACTTATTTAAATCATAATACGTAACATCATACTGATTGCATAACTCCTGAATCGTATCATGTCTTGCGTCACTCCAGTTCTTTGGAGATGGGACACTTACCACAATAAGTTCAACGTTATTTTCCTTACACAGCTTCGCAATCTTTTCAAAGTATTCTAGTGTTTCCGGATAGAGAGTCGTATCACGCTTGTTGGTCTTCATATACTGATCAGAGCCACGATATGGACGAATTCTCACACGCGCATAATAGCCTTTACATTGATCCGCATATGCGTTTTCCTTGGTTGCACCAAGTAAATTAACACTAAGATTGATTGTCTTATAGATATTGTGATGATGCAGTACAGGGAATAACTGTTCTGCCCACATCAACACGGAATCATCCTGGTTATAAACCGCATTCTTGCGGAATAAAGTATTGGCTTCTAACACCAATAGTTTTGGTTTCTGATGTTTCAATACGTCTTCTAGAACGGTATAGCAGTCATTTAAACGTTGTGCACTACCACCTAGATTATAGGAAGCGATACCCTGTTCTTTCCAATACTGGAAAGGAGAGAATGTATTACTGGCCTCACTGTCACCCGTAAATAGGACATCCAGCGTATTCTCTTTTTCTTGGCTCACTGCATTAATTTTTCGATTTACCAACTGAATGTCATATACATTTTCATATCCCCTTGGTGTTACAAGATATGAAGTAACCATCAGTAAACATATCAAAACCAATAGAAACGCAACTGGTTTCAATGCTTTCTTCATACATACTCCTTACTGTTTAAAAAATAAGATACAACTTATTCAGCTTGTAATCTTTGTACCATCGCAAGTAACGCAGCGGCACTGTTAAAGTTTGCTGGTACGATGTCAGATGCTGGAATCTGAATGTCATAATGATCATTCAAAGCACTGATGATTGATAAAATATCAAATGAATCTAATACAGCATCATCAATCAATGTTGTGCAGTTTTCAAAATCCGCATCATCTTTAATATCGTTTAAAATCTCTAATAGTTCTTCCATGTTTTTTCTCCTTTTGACGCTAGAATCCAGCGTACATCATTTTGATAATATCATATCCCGGTCCATATGCACCGAAGAATATAATATAGAATATCACAAGATACAAAATACTCCATCGTATAACGAGTGGTTTTGTTTCAAATACTTTACGAATTGGATAACCAATTTCTTTTAAGACATCCACAATCACCACAATCACAAACGCAACCCCAACGGTGATGTAATCCCACGCATCCATGCCAAGATATGGAATGGTTGACCAAGCATCCGCCCAATCAAAGCGTGTAAACAGGGATTGAATCATCGTGATAATCTGTGCTCCAGAAGAAGCCGCAAATACCATCTCACCAAAACATACGATAATCATTAACTTTATAAAACGGAAGATACGATAGCCAAATCCGTTTTGGTTGATATGGAACTTCTTACAGAAGTTCTCGGTTGGTTTCTCCATAAATAATTCTACGAATATCAAGATGAAGTAGTAAATGCCATACAGAATATAATTCCATTGTGGACCGTGCCACAAACCATTTGATATCCACACACAGAATAACGCAATCGCAGGTCCAATATATTTTGCGACGGTCTTACCCAGATGCTTTTTACACCACTTCGTCAGCTTCATCACTGGCTTTGAAAGGGATACTGGATAGAAGATATAGTCTCTAAAGAATGTACCTAATGTTATATGCCAGCGATGCCAGAAATCCGAAGCACCTTTGGCAAAGAATGGCTGTGTAAAGTTCTCTGGTAATACGATACCAAAGATTCTTGCACTACCAATCGCAATATCAATTGATCCTGAAAAGTCCATATACAACTGAATCGTACAGAAGATTGCGACAACTAGTACAAGCCCACCAGATGAATCATGTGAGGCAAAGATGGAAGATACGACAGGTGCCAAATGATCCGCAATCGCAACCTTCTTAAACATACCCCAAAGAATACGCTCAAATCCAATAATCATATTCTCCTGTTCAATCGGCTTTCCTTCTGTCAAAGTTTCACCAATCTCAGAGAAACGCGCAATAGGACCTTCCACCAACGTTGGAAAGAATGTCGCAAACAACAATAACTTTGCATAACATTGTACCGGTTCAATCTTTCCACTATTGATATCCGCAAGATAAGAAACAAGTTGTAATGTATAATAACTAATTCCAATTGGAACCAAAATCTTTAACGGTGTAAATGATTGCTGGAACACCGCAAAAATACCTGTCGCAAAAAAGTTTGTATACTTGAGGGCTAATAACACCGCAAGGTTTAACAAAATTCCAGCTGTTAAAATACGACTCTTCTTTTTCTTAAATACTTTTTTATCTACACCTTCCGGTGCCTTTTTCATCTCACCTAATTTCTTACCGATGAAAAAGGTAATGAGTGTTGTAACCAAACAATATACTACCAACCACTGTGACCAGACCCCGAAGAAGATAAGATTTGCCAGTAACAACACAATCCATCGATACTTCTGTTTTACAATCTGGTATAACAACATCGTAATCGGCAGAAATATAACCAAATAACCTAAAGCGTTATACGATAAATTCATAAGTTAATATCTTTCCATTCCTACAGAATAACATTCAATATTATAAATTAGTTTTCTGAAATTACACTATTTTCTACTGAAAAATTATTAATTTTTTGCATATTTTCACATATTTCCCACTGTCATCACATATTTTGAACTATTTTATAAAAAAAGGGCTATAATATATATAGAGTTAGTCATTGCTAACCAGGAGGTAAGATAATGAATCAACAACAACTAGAACGAATGCATTCAGATTTAGGATTTATTGCTGCCTTGGACCAATCTGGTGGATCAACACCAAAAGCTTTACTCGCATATGGATTAGACCAAACAGCTTATGCAAATGACGAGGAGATGTTCGACTGTGTACATCAAATGCGTACACGTATTATCAAAACACCATCCTTCAACAAAGACGGTATCTTAGCCGCAATTCTATTTGAAAATACAATGGACCGTACAATTGATGGCAAGTATACCGCTGACTATTTATGGCAAGAGAAAGGAATCGTTCCAATCTTAAAGATCGATAAAGGCTTGGCTGAAGAAAAGAATCACGTCAAACTGATGAAGCCAATCCCAAATCTTGCAGAAACACTCAAACACGCCGTTGAAGATCGTCATATCTTTGGAACGAAAGAGCGTTCTGTTATCTACGACTACGATGAACAAGGTATTCGCGATGTCATCGCACAACAGTTTGATATTGCTCTACAAGTATGGCATGCTGGTGCAGTCGCAATCATTGAACCAGAAGTCGATATTCATAACCCACATAAGGCAGAATCTGAAGCCTTTATGTTAGAAGTCATCAAGGAACATCTAGCAAAACTAGGTTCAGATGTAAAAGTGATGTTTAAGTTAACAATTCCAACTGTGAATAACTTATATGCGGATTTAATGAAAGATCCACATGTAGTACGTGTCGTTGCTCTATCAGGTGGATACTCACAAGATGAAGCTTGTCACCTACTATCACTCAACCACGGTATGATTGCGTCCTTCTCACGTGCCTTTGCACAAGATTTACGCTATCAACAGACAGACGAAGAATTTGACGCAACTGTAAAAGCAGCCATCGCCAAAATCTACGCAGCTTCTATTGCATAGTCATCCATTCTATCAGAAACAAAAAGAACTATGGCACAGTTTTGTGTAATAGTTCTTTTTTCATATATGCATGTATAAACTATTTAATCAGTTCTATATAACTGCCGTATCCTTCCGCTTCCATCTTCTCAATTGGAATAAAGCGCAAGGAAGAACTATTGATACAGTAACGTAAGCCACCCTTATCACGCGGCCCATCCGCAAAGACATGTCCTAAATGACTATTCGCATAACGGCTACGCACTTCCGTACGAACCATACCAAACTGTAAATCAATCTTCTCAGTAATCACATCTGGAATAATTGGCTTAGAGAATGCTGGCCATCCACAACCAGACTGAAACTTATCCGTGGACAAAAATAATGGTTCTCCTGAAACAATATCCACATAGATGCCCTTCTGAAATAAATCATCATACTCATTTTGATAAGGGTGTTCTGTCTTTGCATTCTGTGTTACTTCATACTGTAACGCAGTTAACTTCTCTTTCAACTCTTCCTTTGAAGGTTTGTTATATTCCGTTTCTAATATATTTTTTCTAATTTTTTCGTTCATAGGATTACCTATCACTTTCTAACTAATTTTTTGTATAATGAAAATACGAGGTATGATATGGAACTGATTACAGAACTCATGGATCAAGCACAAATCGAGCGTTCCCTAACACGTATCGCTCATGAGATTATCGAACGAGATAGTTCATCTCCAAATGTATGTTTAGTCGGCATCAAGCGTCGCGGTATTCCACTCGCACAAAAGCTAGCTGAAAATATAAAAAAATATACAAGTGTAGAACTTCCTGTTGGGGAAGTGGACATCTCTTTATATCGCGATGATTTAACGGAACTAAGCGAAACCCCAAAAACAACCAACATCATTTTGCCCGAGAATATTCAAGATTATGTTGTAATCCTTGTGGATGATGTTATTTACACTGGCAGAACGATTCGTGCAGCGATTGATGCAGTATTCTCGCATGGTCGTCCAAAGGCAATCCAACTTGCAGTACTGATTGATCGTGGTCATCGCGAATTACCAATACGACCAGACTTCGTAGGCAAGAATGTACCAACCTCTCGTGATGAACTCATTGATGTTTCCATCGATGGTATCGATGATGAAACAGTTGTAAAACTCTATAAACTATAAAACATCGGCGAACCGATGTTTTCTTTTCGTTATAACGCCGCAATTGCAGACTTGATCTTAGCGTGGTCTTCTTCCGTTCCCTGAACATCAACCTTAGCGATTAATACACCACCAAAGTCCTTTACAATCTTATCCCCAGCCAAAGCAAATGTATCCGCATGACGAGCCATAGAACCAGTCGCCACAACACCCTTTAGGCCAGCCTTATTGTTTTCTAGGAAGCTTTCAACTACACCTGGAACTTCACCATAGCCATCCGTATATGTGAAGAGCACATAGTCTCCCTCAACCTTTTCACTACCATCAACGATTAACATCGCATCTGAATAACCTAACTTCTGTCTTACTAATTCATCTGTATTTCCCATTCTTGTCACAAAAACGATTTTCATTTTATATTTCTCCTTCTGTAAGTTATCACTAACTGATGTCTATAACGTACCATCACTCATGAATCTTTGCAAAATATATGCTCATGCCTTCTGGAGAACAATAACTTGTTTTGTACAAATATGATATTGTTTTACAAATGACTCTACATCCTTAAAATAGTTTGACAAATAATTTGTATAATCCGATTGATAATATGCGCACTGGCTAACTAGCTTAATATTTTGATTCCCATTAAGAATAAACTGTTTGATGGATGATTGATCAACCAAATAGGATTCATTACTTTCTCGTAAGATAGACTGTCGACCCCAAGTTACGTGTAATAAGATGTTGTATAAATCATCTACACTTGCTTGCATTATATTTTTCTCCACAACAACTTCAGATAAAAAAACCGCATGTTCAGAAAGTTCCTTGATCCACTGTTTCACTTCGTCTATCTTTGTTGGAATCACTTCAACTCTAGCAAGGGTTTTATCTTCTGGTGCACACCAATCACGAATAATTAACTTTCCATGCTCGCTCAAATGAGAGAGCACCACATTCATCGTACTAGCTGCTTCATTACGAGAAAGATACGAAAGTAATTCATGAAATACGCTCGACATAAAGATAATATCAAACTTTATATCAGTACTCTTCAAAAAAGTAAGGTCGATACAACGAATCCCTTTTTCCTCTAGTAATATCTGTACTTGTCTTGAATTATCTAATGCATAATAATCCGCTTCAAAATATTGTACATACTCATAAACATCTTCACTTGGTCCTGAGCCAAAGTCCAATACACGCATTCCCTTTTTAACTTGCCCATCCAAAGCACGCAACTTATCACTCATCGTTGAACGCATGCGTGCATAGTATGATTGTTCATTATGCATGTACTGATTTTCCTAACTCTAATTTATCTAAAACTGGACGAAGTACACGCATCATTGTCGGAATGATAATACCTGCCACTATCATCTCCAAAATACCATTACTTGTAATGACAGTAATAATCACGGTCGATACCGCTAAGCCTGTTACACTAGCGTAAACTTGCCCAAAGAATAACCAAATTAATCCCATGACCATTAATGTATGCAATAGTGTCATACCAATCGCAATCAATGATTCTACAGCAAAGTTATTCTTCTTTGCTTTCTTAAATATGTTATATAACAAACCAGAAAGATACCCAAGTAGAATACGTGGCGCAAACGCAATGAGTAAGCTCCAGAAATTGCCATGAATATCACCAACGGAATAGAATGGTGAAAAGCAAAAACTCGTTATCATTGGCGCAAAGGTTGCCTTTAAAAAACTAGTCATTCCAAAGACAAATCCTAAAATTGCGCCTTCTGTTGGCCCAAGTAAGATACCCGCAAAGATGACAGGTATGTGCATTGTCGTAATGGAAATTGCACCTAAGTTAAGATAACCGATTGGTGTCATTGCCATAATGAGTTCAATCGCAATAAACATACTGAGAATCGTCATTTTTTGAATTCTTGTTTTATTACCCATTTGAATGCCTTTCTATATCTTATACTCCACCCATTTCCCTTGATGGAAACGAATTCGTAATAATGTAAACCTTGTCAACTGATCCGATAATACGCCTAACCAAATACCCACTAAACCGAGCGAGAATACAGAGGTCAATACCCAAGTTAAAATTGGTCGGATAATTGCGACACTGATCAATGCCACAACCAATGTATATTTTACATCACCGGCACCTCTTAAGCACCCACCATAAATAATTTGTGATATCTGAAATAGTACGATAACTGCCACAAAGCGAGCAATCATAACACCCATTTCAATTACGGATTCATCCGCAAAGAAGAACTGATTTAGTGTTCTTCCACCAACGAATAAGACCATCGCAAATATAACCGATATCACTACACCAATTAACTGGCATGCATGCCCATAGGTCTTTGCTAAGTCTGGTTTCTGTTGTCCAAGACTCTTTCCAATTAACGATACTGCCGCTACTTGCATACCATCCCCAAACGCAAAGCCCAACGATAAGATATTCATACCAACCTGATATGCCGCAAACTGGTCAGTGCCTAGTTTTGCCGCAAGTACAGCAGTCGTCATAAAACCTACACGCATAGCCCAGTTTTCAAACAGAATATTCGCACCCAACTTTTGAATCGCATTAAATGCTTCAAAATCTGGTTTAATCTTCTCCTCAAGAATATAGGGAATCGAAACATAACTATCTTTCTTAAATAATGACTGGATACTCATACCACAAGCAAATACAGTACCTAGTACCGTCGCAAACGCCGCCCCAAATAGCCCCCATTTCGGAAAACCAAAGTTACCACCAATCAATAGATAGTTAAAGATGATATTCACGATGGAAGATGTAACATTTGTGACCATCGCAATCTTTGTGTTACCGGCACCACGTTGTGCAGCGTTAATCACTAGTGATAATACATTGAATATCATTCCGATCTGTATCACCCTAAAATAAATTACTGCACCCTCATGTGTATCCGCATTAGAACCACATAACGCAATGAGCGGATCAGCAAAAATCACTGTTATAACAGTTAACGCAATACATAACAGTATAACGACCGCTACTGATGTCACTAATACCTGATTTGCGTTTCGTCGATTATTCTGTCCAAGTCTTCGTGCAACTAAGGCAGATACTGCGACGTTAATCGCAAAGAAGAAACTAAGACTGAGAAACTTCGGTTGTAGAATCAACCCTGTAGCTGCTACCGCATATGTGCCCATAGAGGAAACCATAAGTGTATCGATAATACCCGCAAGAGACACAAAAACACTTTCCAGCACAGCTGGCCATGCCATACGTATCGCTTCTGTATACTGTTCCCTGGCGATATTCTTCAACATTTCTCATCCCCCCATTGACTTGAAACCTCACTCCAGATGAAGTGAGGTTTTGAATTATGCGTTTAATTTCTTTTCGATATCTTCAATATCGTTCTTTAACTTCTCTAAGAAAGCTTTCTTTTCTTCAACTTGACGTTGAATACTACGAATTCTCTCATAGTCACTTGTTTCATATTCCTGTTCTTGAAGTCTATTGATTTCTTCTCTTACGACTGGAAGTTGTGACTTCTTATAGTCGAAGGCTTCCTGCAGACGCTTTTGACTATCTTCACGCTTACCATTCCAGAATACTTCTTTTTCCTGTGTAAATGTTTCCCACAATGCGTCATTCTGTTCACTACCAGAATATCCAGCAGCACGCCATTCCTTATCAAGCACCTTCATACGATCTGTCTTCTCACGACCATAATCCTTTGTAGCAGCGATTGTCTTCGCTTCTTCAATTAAGGCATTCTTGATACGGATACTTTCCTTCTGCTTTTCATCACGCTCTGTAAAGAACGCTGTTCTTTCATCATAGAAGCCCTGACGTGATGCGTTAAACGCATTCCAAAGTTCATCATCCTTATCACGGCCTGCACTACCGATTGCCTTCCATGCGTCCATAAGACCATTCATCTTTTCAGATGTCTCACGGAAGTTATCAGTCTTCTTTGCTAATTCTTTTGCCTGCTTGATTAAATCAAGTTTCTTCTCTTCATTTTCAGAATGTACTTGTGTTAGATTATCAAAATAGTTACGACGCTTATCATTGAATTGGTTACGATAGCCCTTAAACTGTTCCCATAAGGAATCATCTTCTACACCTGCATTACCAAGTGTTTCCCATTCATCCTGCAGGTTTCTAAATTCTGCCTGTGTTTCTTTCCAGTTTGTGGAATCTGCTAAACTAGCAGCCTTTTCAATTAACTTCTTCTTTTCTTCTGCATTTGCACTTTGACGCTGACTTCTAGCATTGAACTTTTCTAAAGTCTTGCCAAACCAAATTGCATACTCTTCATCTTTTGGAGTATTCCAGTTTTCGATTGTTTCAAATTGCTTACGAATTTCTTCGAACTCTTCTACTGTAGAAATATTCTCTGCTTGGCGGCATAATTCCTGCTTCTTACGAAGATCATTTTCCATATCTTCAAGTGCAGTATCATTATGAGAAGTACCGTATTCTACGCCACCTCCTAAATATGCAGGCTTTTGCCAAGAGAACATTCTGTATTCTCCATTTGTTTCGATACCAAACCATCTACCATGGCCATCATTTTGGTCCTCTTTTGGTAATACAAAATTACCATTTTCGTCTTTTGCACCGTATAGAACTTCCACTACCTTACCATCAAAAGTCTTATGTGCTTTAAAGCTGACCTTTGCTAATTTCTCATCAAATCCTTCTAACGTTTTCCAATTCATTGTAATTCCTCCTATTTGTCGTGTAATACGAAAATCTCTATTAAATATTATACATGATAATTAAAGTGTTTGATGTTCGCGTTTTACATGTTCGTAAACAATTTTCGCGATATCCTCAACATTTTCTTTCTTACCATTGCGCATCCACACAGTATAGATGTTAAATAACGCACCCGAATAATAATACAAGTGATATCTACGCAACTCATCTTCACCCTGTTCAAATACGTAACTGTCGATATAGTAATTTAATCCATCCTGTAAGATTGAAGATAAATTTGATTGATCCAAACACTCAATAAAGCGTTCATAATAACAGAAATATAAAAATCCTGCAAGAATCATCTCATACGATCGTACTTTTAAATCCTTTGCACGTTGCACGCGAACGAATTCATCCACAATCATCTTCATGTAATCACTGAATATCTCGCGTTTACTACTATAGTTTCGATAATACGTCATACGCGATACACCTGCCATACGGCAGATCTCCGTTACTGTAATATCATCGTATGCTTTGGTTTCCATCAAACGTATTAGTGCCTCACTAATACATTGACGATTAAATGCATTTTGTTGTTCCTGTTGCATAAATTCTCCTGATAGTTGTATTTTAACATATTTCGATATCTTCCTACTATGTCCAATCCCCATCAAGCATAAACAAAAAGAATATTGAAACCAATCGATTCCAATATTCTCTCGTTTATTTATAACCAAGAACCATGTTTTTTGATATAGAACTTCTTCACGATTTCAATCGTAGTACTATAGAGTGCCAGGATAATAATCAAATATACAAAGTATTCAAATGGCATTTCTGTAAATACAGTATTCTTCAGATTATCAAATAAATATGGAATTGAAATACCTACAAAGATACCAAACGCAGATGCTAGAGCCAGTCTAGAATCACACTTTGAATCAATGATAGGACGCTTTGATGTACGGATAAACTGTACAATCAAGATCTGAGAAATCAGACCTTCAATAAACCAACCTGTCTGGAAGTAATTCTGCATGGCTAGTGTATTGTATCCTAAGATAAACCACAATACCAAGAACGTCAGTACATCAAATACAGATGAGAAACCACCCATGACATTCATGAATGACACAAGCGAAGCACTATTCCACTTATGCGGTGTCTGTAGGAACTCATCATCGACGTTATCCCATGGAATCGCAATCTGTGTAAAGTCGTAAATCAAATTCTGAATCAAAATCTGTAGTGGCAACATCGGTAAGAATGGCAAGAAGATTGAGGCAATGAGTACCGAGAAAACATTACCAAAGTTACTGGATAATGCCATCTTCATATACTTCAAGATATTTCCATAAATACGTCTACCTTCATAAATACCATTGAGAATAACCGTCAAACTCTTTTCCAACAGGATAATATCCGCACTGGCTTTGGCAACGTCAGTTCCATTATCAACCGAAATACCTACATCCGCATCATGTAGACTTGGTGCATCATTTACACCATCACCCATATAACCAACTACATGACCATTATTGCGTAACGCATCCACAACACGCTTCTTTTGCATTGGCGATAAGCGTGCAAAGATATCATTCTTCTCCACAACAGAAGCTAATTCCGCATCACTCATATTCTCTAAATCAGAACCTGTAACAGCACTCTGATCACCAACCTTCATACCAACAAGCTTGCATACATGTTCAACGACAACAGGCGCATCACCAGATATAACCTTTACATGTACACCAGCATCATACAAACCACGAATTGCTTCTTTTGCGTCTGGTTTTGGTGGATCAAGGAAGGCAATGATTCCTAAGAACGTCATATTTGTTTCATCTTCCGCATGGAAGACTGTTGTATCACCTACATTTTTCTTCTTTGCGGCAACACCGATGACATGCATACCTTCTTTATTTAGTTCTTCCGCAAGAGCGTTGATTTTCGCAAGATCTTCTTCGTGAATATCCATGTATTCCTTCTTCACGCGAATACGACTGCAACACTCTAATACAGACTCCAAAGCACCCTTTGTAATAAGTACCTCATCCTGTGGCATCGGAAGAATTTCTTCAACGTTTCCACCTAGGTGTTCACCACCAGGATTAGAAATCAAAACACTCATTCTACGACGTTCAAAGTCATATGGAATCTCATCAGACTTCACATAACCACCAGCGTATTTATGCGCATCATTCTCTTCGCCATAGGCTAAGATTGCACGGTCAATCAGATTTTTAACTCCCGTAGAGTAGTATGCATTCATCCATGCATAATTCAATACTAAATGTGAATCCTCACCATTTACATCAAGATACTTCTGAAGTACAACATGATCCATCGTTAGTGTACCAGTCTTATCGGTACATAGAACATCAATGGCACCTAAATTCTGAATCGCAGACATATTCTTAACAATTGTCTTCTTCTTCGCTAGGAATTTAGCACCCTTGGCAAGTGTTCCGTTAACAATCATCGGTAACATACCTGGTGTAATACCTACCGCAACAGAGATAGAGAATAAGAACGCTTCTAACCAATTCTTCTTCACCAAACCATTAATCAATAACACGAAGATAACTACTACAACCATGTAAGTAATTAAGATTCTTGTAATCTTCGACAAACTCTTATCAAAATCCGTCTCTTTTTTCTTTGTATGAATTGTAGAAGAAATCTTACCTAGATAAGAACTTTTCCCGGTACGTACTACAACACCAACACCTGTACCGGAATTCACAGTAGAACCACCCAAACAGATATTATTTAACTCTGCCGCATTGACAGTTCTATCATCAACACCTTTATATTTTTCAACTGGAATGGATTCCCCTGTAAAGGCAGAAACAGAAACGAATAAGTCCTTACTTTCAAGAAGATATAAGTCACCACTGACAATATCTCCAGACCCAATCAATTGAATATCACCAGGAACCACTTCTTCCACCGGTACTTCTCTTACCTCAGTACCATCTTCCGTTGGAACCTGGATTCTAACCGTATCGTGCTCCATCTCTTTTAACTTCTGCATATCACGGTAAGAACCATAGTCTTGGAAGAAACGAATTACTGCACTCATACATGCTAGTGCAAGAATAATTGTTCCAGATAAGATATCCGACTCCACAACAAAAGTCACAATCGCTAATACAAGTAAAACGATAATAAACGCATCCGCAAAACTATGTACAAGGAAATACGCCCAACTATGTTTCTGCATCGCAGATAAATCATTATAGCCGTACTTCTCTAATCTCTCTTCTCTTTCTTCATCGCTAATACCATTTCGTGTACAAGCTAATTCCTGTAGAAGACTAGATTCCTCTGTTTTCGCAATCTGTTGAAACTCTTGTTCAACACCAGTCGATTTAGGTGTAGGGCCTAACTTCTTCTCATTATTTAGAATCATATCTCCACCTCCTTTTTCATTTACACAACAATCTTAGTCACTTTCACACTGTACGTCAATGAATAATCCATCAAAAAAGCCACAACAAAGTTGTGACAAATAACGCTATTTTAATGACTCTAAATACCGGTTGGCATCTAAACGAGAACGGAAGATATGAATGTCCTTTTCCTTATATTTTGAAAGAAGATTTAAAACTTCCGGTCTATCTTCCTTCTCATAATTTTTGACAAATTCAATCAAATCTTCATCAACTTCATCTTCTACCCATGGCATATCAGTACGAACCTTACCAACGCGTCCATAAATGCCTTGTATACACACATCCACTGGATAATCCAAGAAGAATACAGTATCACATGCTTGCATACGCATTTCCATAGAAGAACCATAGTTACCATCAATGATCCATGTATCTTTTTGAATCAGTTCTTTAACACGTTTCAAGAATACCGTCTTTTCTACCGTTGTTTTATCCGTATTCCAATTTAACTGATCCAAGTGAAAAAGTGGAATTCCAGTACATGCATGCAGATGTCTTGCAAATGTACTTTTACCACTACCGCAACATCCAATTACAATTACTTTCTTCATCTTACCTACTCATCTTTATCCTTATAATAACATAATAGGTCAATTGGACCATAAACCGCATGATTCAATCCCTTATGTTCCTTCCCCTCATACACAAAGCCTAGCTTTTCAATTAATTTTAGAGAGGCTTTGTTGTAAGGAAAACAGGATACACCAAACATCTGTACTAAATTATGCTCAAAGTAATAATCTATCACAGCCTGTACTGCTTCATATGTATATCCTTTTCTTCGATAGTTTGGATTCATCACAAAACCTAACTCATAAGAAGAAACTGCTCTATCGTCATCTTGAAGGTTAATCATTCCTATCATCTTTTGATTATCCTTCAAGATGATACTGAATCTTTGTTGCCGACATAGAATTTCCATCAAAGCTAGATACTGCTTATCTTGCGACTTACTTGCATGATAACCACCATCATCTAAACTGGTCTGCTCATCCGACATGATTTCAAATAAATCATCTTTATCAGAGAATTCAAACTGGCGAAGAATTAAACGTTCTGTTTCAATTCTATCCATGTTACTTTCCTTTCGCACTTTCATAGCCAGTCTCAAAACTGAAGACACCAGTATTAATCTTAAAGTTCACATTAAATTTGCGTTGGTTAGAGCCTTCTTTATTTTCTCTTTCCATCAGTGCTTTCCCACGTGAGGTAATTTTAGCATTTGGAAGTTTTTTCTCCAGTTGACGTACATCAAAAGAAGAAACCATCGCATTTTCAATCAGATACTGATAACCATCTTGTAATTCTTTTTCACTAATGCCCCATTTAACCTGTTGAAAGATTACGCCTTCTTTAAGTTGGTTAATCATATCCATCAGAAAACAAAGACGAAAACGAGAGACTGGTGGTTTTTCACATTCATCAGGAATTACCCATCTACCTCTTTCATCCTTCTCTGCTAACGGAATCACACCATCCGCACATAACTTCGTCACTGTCTTTACAGAACATCCCCATTTTTGAGCAGCTTGTTTTGTGTTCATACTAAACTCTCCTGTATATTCAAATTATAGCATTTCCCAGGAAAACAAAAGATACTCTCTCGAGTATCTTAAGTAAGATTATTATTTAGCTTCAGGAAGAGCTACAAGATTCTTTGTAGTGCCTGTAGTTAGAATCTCATTGAAGTTATCCATTGAGTATTCAATCATATTTGCTAAAGCTTCATCTGTATTAGAGCCAATATGTGGTGTTACCAATACCTTTGGATACATCTGTACAAGTTCACGAACAGTAGGATCAGAAATCTCTGCAGCACTAGCTAACTTCTTGAAGAAGAATGATGTTTCGTTAGCGAATACGTCTGTTCCATATCCATCTAACTTACCAGACTTAAGAGCAGCTAAGATTGCTTCATTATCCTGTAATTCACCACGAGCAGTATTTAAGAAGATTGAACCATCCTTCATCTTGCTGAAGAATTCAGCGTTAGCCATCTTATCGTTTTGACCAGGGAAGTAAGGAACGTGCAAGCTAACGATATCAGACTGTGCAAGTAATTCATCCAGAGTTACGTAGTCAAGTACTTCTCTGCATGCATCATTTTCATACACATCATAGCCAATAACCTTAGCACCTAAGCCCTTATACATCTTAGCTTCTGTGAAGCCAATTCTACCTGTACCGATAATACCCACTGTACAGTTACGAATTTCCTTAGAGAAATATGTTGGTGAAACAACGAAGTCACCAGCAGCAGTTGCACTAGTAGCAGCAGCTGTATGACGTAATAACATCATACCTAATGTTAAGGATAATTCAGCGATAGCGTTTGGAGAATATCCAGGAACACGTGCAACGATTAAACCTAAATCTGCAGCAGCCTGTAAATCAATATGGTTGAACCCTACAGTACGTGTAAATACATACTTGATTCCATATCCCTTTAACTTCTCTAAGTTCTGACGATCCGCAACACAGTTACCACGTAATAAGACTGCGTCAGCACCTTCACACTCAGTGATATTCTCATGAGTTGTCAAACCCTCAACAAGCTTTAAGTCATAGTTATACTTATTATACTTGTGGAAAAACTCTACTTCATTTGGACGAACACCATAACATACTACTTTAAATGACATAATTTTACTCCTTCTGTTTATTATTTATGAAAGCGGGATATTTATCCCGCTTTATTATAATACTATTCTTAATTAAAAGATTCCTAAATGTCCAATTAATTCAACGATAACGATCCAAATAGGAGCCATAATAACAGCTGCTAATGTCGCAATCAATGAAGTGTTAGACGCAACGAGGGCACCCTTATCAAAACGAATTGCATAAGAAGCCGCAACTGTTGCTGGAGGTGTAGCCATCATAATAACTGTTGTACCTAAAGAAACAAGATTAACTGGTAAGATATGAGTTACTGTTAAGATTGCTAATACAACGATGTTGAATGCAGGGATAATCAATAACTTAATAAATGTATAGTACAATGCCTTCTTGTCTGTCATCGCATCCTTGAAGTTTACTGAACCAAGTGTAGAACCAATTGCTAACCAAGCAAGCGGAGAAGCTAAACCAGCCAAGTAAGTTAAAATCTGAGTAATCTGTGGAGATGTAAGGTCTAAACGCATGAATGAAACTGACTTATTCACCATTTCACCTGACGTTGCATCCTTAACAGCTACAGTAACCTGTGGTAAATATGCTTGTGCCAACCACAAGAATAGTCCTAAGAATGTAGCGATAACGATTGGATTTAAGAACATAGACTTGATGTTCTTAGAAGTCATCTTTAATCCACTCATCTTAATATATCCATAAGAATATAAGAAGATTCTGTAACCAATGTTGAAGATAGAAGCGTATAACGCACCTTCTGCACCATAGATTGCACTTACAATAGGAATTCCGAAGAATGTTGTAGAACCGAAAATACTTAGTACACGTAAAGCATCCTGTTCATCACCTTCAAACTTCGCATAGAGCGGAATCGTTAAGAAGATGAGTAAGATATAAATTACGATACCCCAGATTAATACATTTAAACCTTGTGTAAATGTTTCTGGTTTGATTGGCGCCATAAATGACTTAAATGCCAATGCAGCAATTGATACTGAAAGTACAACCTGTGTTAATACTTTCGCTGTGCGATCATCGAATACCTTCTTGCGACGCATAACATAACCTAATAGGATAATAGCTACGCTAGAAATAATAGCCGAATTGATCTTTTCATTTGATAATGTCTTTATAAAGATATCAAAGAAATTCATGTAATAGTCCCCTTCTTTCAAATATATATTTCAATATTTACGCGACTTAGTATAGCAAACCTCGACTTCCATTTCAATCCCTTATACAAAGTTGAATATCACACAATCTAACAACCAATATTTTATGATTGTTTTCCATACAATATAAACATGCATGCATAAAAATCCATTCTTTGTGCGCGAATGGATTTTTTTCACAAAAAAGCTTTTCTAATATAGATGCAATTAGCAAACCATAAATTACTATAGTACTCAACAAATCTTTACTTGAATCCTTATTTGTATCATACGCACTATAAATCTTCCTTAAAATACTGTTTTAACTTTTCCTCACTCTTTTGAATTCGATTAACAAATTCTTGGTAATTATCGCATGCGCATGGAATGCTCAAGCCAACTTTCTTTACACCAATATTTTCTCTAGGACTTACACTATTTTCAAATGTAACTCCTTGATTCAGCATCAATTCTTTGACATTTGAATTGTAAATATCCGGATAAATATAATATCCCCATTTCGCATCAAATCTGAACATATAAGCTAGTACTTGCAGATAATCGCCACTTGCAATATTTCTTATTGGTTTATACTTTGCGTCCACTATTATTCTATTTGCAGAATTCTTTCCAATAAAATCCGGATAAATCAATCCTGAACCATCAGAAAAAAGTTTTTGCTGTCCACTTCTAGCTTTATTCATAGGATGATAGAACTGTTCTCCAATGAGAGTATTAATATATTCTTCCCATAACCAGGCCCCATCAAATAAGATTCCGTAGATTCGCCTATTCCCAAGTCCAAACCTATGTTTTTGATTTTGCAGAATCATAATACAAAGCTTTTGTAAGCTCCTGTATTCGTGGTAATACGCATGGCTTAGTTTATTCTTTTTATTTTCTTCTATGATTGTTCTTCGTTCTGATGCACAATACCCCTGTGTTGATTCCACAATCAATTTCACTTCATCCTTGACATTTTTCAAAAGTGCATATCCATACGATTTCCCTTTTATATACTCAATCGTATGTCGGATAAGTTCCATTAGATAATTATCAAAAGAATACTCTCTTTGGTTATACGATACATTTCCAATAAAAGGAGTATTCAATCGTATATGTCTTGCTATATCAATTACACCATTTATATTTCTATCATTGTATTTCTTACAGATATAAGTTTTAAAAGGACCTTTTCGCATTGCACTCTTAAGATAATATGGAAATAAAAATAACAACAGGTGATAGACCATATCATCTTGATTCATATCTGTATATAAATTTACAAAATTAGGATAATCTACGACTTTTTCTAATAGATACTGAAAGAAATAATCCTTGTCTCCTACACTAAACCTAGATTCGATAACAATTCTTTCCGATTCCATTCCAAGAAAGCCCATTACGTTTCCAGTACAGTACTTATCATTATAACTTTGAAGAATAAACTGTTCTCTGGTAATATCCTTTGCGTCATTCATACACTCAGGAAACACAAAAATCCCTTCATTTTGAAGATTGCCTAATGTCTTATCCGCAACACGCTTTACAATACTTGCAACTTCAGAAAAACTTTCTTTCTTTTCATATTGATTATCTTTAATTTTCAATTGCTTCATCTGCATCACCTTCATCTGAAGCCTGGTATCCATATGCTTTGGCAAATCCCTTCATGATACCTTGTTCATCATATAATCCATGCACATAATCCTGTAATAAAGGTTTTAGATAATCATTCCATAAGTCATCAAAACTTATATTTTTAAGCTTAAGGAAATATGCTGCTCCAATCTGATAGTTTTCATTTAAATCATCAACTTTGAGAATCTCTTCATTTAATCTATCCATTCTTGCTAAAGCCTCTCTTCTTAGTTGCACATCTTCTAACAGATCAAGCATATTTTGAGTCGATTCAGCTTTCACTTCAATAAATCTAAATCTTCTTCTCATCGCAAAATCAAAACTATCAACAGACCTATCAATGTCATTCATTGTTCCAATGATAAAGACATTTTCAGGAATATAAAATTTCTCATTTGGATATGCATGCATGTTAGAATATTGTGTTGCTACTTCGCCAGATTTTCCACGATACCCAGGATCGATAGCGAAGAATAGCTCCCCAAGAATTTTAGAAATTTCACCACGATTAATTTCATCAATAATAAAAATATATTTCTTTAACTCTTCTGGCGCCACATCAGTTTTAGTTACATTTAGCGCTTTCGCTTTAATCGCCTTAAATAGCGCATAGTCATAGGAGTAATTCTGTGTTGCAAACTGTTTGCCAAAAAAGCTAGTAATATCACTCACTTTTTCAAAATCCAATCCGGATTCAAGCATCCTACGTATCTCGTCAATATTTAAACTTAGTTTATCAACTGTTTCGTTCCCCGGAATCGCTATATAGATACGTTTGTCATCAATATTAGTGATAGTGAATTTGCTTCCTTTAATTGTTTTAAATTCATCTTCCTCTAGTCTAATATTCGAAAAGAAATTAGTCATGATTGTATTTACTGATGCTTCTCGCTCCCTAATTTCTTTTGGTTTATGTGAATTCTCAAAATTTTGTCTTGCTTTTTCAACAAACGATTTAAAAACTCCATCTCGCAGTTCAAATCCAATACTTCCATCCTCATTCATCTTTGGACGCAGACCTTCCACAAAATCAGAATAGTCATAACTTGGATGAAATTGAACAAACTCTATTTGTTGCTTTTGCTCATCTGTCAACTCAGTGTACTGTTCTGTATATCCATCACTTATAATATCTGCAGCAATTTGCTTTGCTAAGTATGATTTCCCAGTTCCTGGTGCACCTCTAAATACAATATTTTTAGATTCTAATAGTAATTTGGAATATGGATTTTTGTAGTTTCCAAAACCCTTTCCCCCGTCAATATCCTGACTTTCATTTAGCTCACTACTAATCTTTGTCTCTTCATTTTTTTCTTGTTTCGTCTGAATTTTGAATCCATGTGATTCAAAATAATTCTTAGCTTCAACCGCATTATATCCAGTTGTTACAATCTCTCCCCCATTTTCAATATGATTTGCTACTGCTATTACATACTTTGGTGGATATTTCTTATCATCGCTGCTAATGAGTTCATATTGTGTGCTTTTGTGTTTGTCCGGAATACCATGTTCATCTAAAAATTTTAATGCAGATAATATACTATCTTTTCGAATCTTTGGAATAGCCATCACTTTCTCTCCTTGTAATATTATTTATCTTATCGTTTATAACTGTGTATCTTTATTTTGATTATATGTGTAGCCACAAACTCTTTCAACTAAGTATGGTATTCGCAATATACATTACGTATTTAAAAACCCATTCTTCGTATCAGAATGGGATAGTTTCACAAACTTATAGTACCTTGCCGCTTGGGACATATTCATCTTTCATGATTGTCTTCGATATCTTGTCATGGAAGAACCGATACTTCCCTTTATCCATCAATGCCATAATTAGCGAAAGGACACTACTAATTGCACTAACGATATAAATGATACGACTGATATCTTCTGCCATAAAGATGCCGAAGAAGATTCCACTTAGAATGACTCCGAAGGCATCATAGAATAAACCCTCACATAAAACGGAGCCTACGAAGTAACGTAACGCAAAGTCCTTCATTGTCGCTGGTTTATCATCTTCACGCACAACTTTAATCTGCATTACCTTCTGCATCATTGTTGAACCACCTGTAATCTTGGCAGGCACAAAGACGAAGTAGAAACCGTGTGCAATAAGCATACTGAACAATAACACAAGAATCTGTGTTGTTTGGATACCTTCAAAACCATTGAGAATCTGAATATTTCCATTATTCATCAATCCATATACAATCCCCGTCACAAATAGTGACAAACGATTTGTGATAATAAAATCGATGACAAACGCAAATCCTCTTCTTGCAAGAAAGGCATTTTGATTATTTTGTGTAGTTTCTGTTGTTTTCTTTCTTAGTTGCTTATTTTTACTCATGCTTATAATCCTTCCGCAAATAAGATCTCCTCTTCCGCGATGATCTTAAGTGTTTCAATACTCATTAACTGATCTTCCGCATGAACCAACAACAAATTCACACTGATATTCTCACCATTTGCTTCTTGTGTAATCAGCTCCGCATGTGCTTGGTGTGCTTTATTGAAAAACTCCTCTGCCTCCTGCATACACTTCTTGGCTTCCTCCACATTTTTTCTCTTCGCATGACGATATGCATTCAAAAGAGAATTTCTTGCTTCTCCTACCGACGCAATAATTTTAAAGCAGATTAACTCTAAGCCTTCCATTTTATTTACCTCTCAATTCCTGTACGATACTTCTTACCTTTTCCAAACTGACACAATCATAGTCATCACTTTCGTGATAAGCATAACTTACATTTCCAACTGTTGTAGTAGGATCTTTACACCATTCCTTACAGCTACCATGGAATTGATGTAATCCTGTTTGTTCTTTTAACGCTCTAATATTATTCGCATTGATTCCACTACCCGCAAGTAGTTCAATCTGATCACCAAACGCACTCTGTAATTTTTCAAGCACTGATGTTCCCTGCATCGCAGTAGGTTGTAACCCGCTTGTTAAGATACGATCAACACCACAATCAATTAATTGTTTGATCGCATGCATAGGGTCATCGACACAATCAAATGCACGATGGAACACTGCTTCCTTTTGATACTGATGGATTAACTCCACCATCTTTTTTGTTTCTGTCACATTGATTGTCGCATCAGAATTTAGAAAACCAAAAGAAATTCCATCTGCTCCATTCTCCAATAAGATTTTAGCATCTTCAAACATCGTCTCTATTTCAACATCATCATAACAAAATCCAGCTGCTCGAGGTCTATCCATGCAGATAACCTTAAGTGATGTCTTTTCTTTTACAAGTTTTAACATCGCAAGACTAGGTGTTAATCCACCAAGATGTAAAGCACTATTTAATTCAACACGGTCTGCACCACCAAGTTGTGCATTGATACAATCCTGTACACTTCCAGCACATACTTCAAATAAATCTCTTTTCATTCTGAAATCGGTGCCATCCTTTCTTGCATGTATTGGTCCATCCACTCTTGACTAGCAGCTGTAATCACCGTCTTACCATCGATACAATTTGCGAGATATACTTTCGCTTCTTCGTTTTCACGATATATCACAAACGAGAAGTTTTGAATATTCGTAGCACAACCGTAATTACCATCTTTATCAATCGCCACAACACTAAGGTCACCCGCAAAACCACGGCTCTTTTTCAGTTTTGCGTCTAACTCATCTACCGTTCTTTGACAAGCTTCTTGCGGTCCCATTCCTTCTTTCATCTTACGAACGATTTCATAAGAGATACATCCCTTCATTAAATCTTCCCCAAGACCTGTTGCAGTAGCTCCACCAACTTCAGAGTCTGCATAGAAACCACCACCAACGATAGGAGAATCCCCAATACGTCCAGCCTTTTTCATAAATAAACCACTCGTAGAAGTTCCTGCAACAATCTTTCCTGCACAATCCAGTGCAACTTCACCAACAGTATCGTGACCATCATATGGTTTTAGCTCCTGCTCGCGTACTTCTTTGACACGTTTACGATAATGCTGCTTGGCTCTATCTGTTAACATTGTCTTTCTTTCAAAGCCTTTTTTACTTGCATACTTTTCAGCACCCTCTGCGACAAGTACGCAATTGACAGTATCTTTCGATAACTCTTTGGCAATGGAAATTGGATTTGCAAAATCCTTAATACCAGCTACAGCACCCATCGCCATTGTATTTCCATCCATATATCCTGCATCAAGTTCGACAATCATCTCTTCATTTGGCAAACCACCATATCCAACTGATTTATAGTATGGAAAATCCTCTACACAGCGTATTGCATGTTCAACTGCTTCCCCACTGCTCTTACCTTCTTTTAATAAGTTACCTGCTTCCTGTACACCTTCCAGTGCCATTCGCCAAGTCGCAATTATCGCCCACATTCAAACATCCTCCTAGTCTATCGGTTTCCGATAGAAACCACCATAGAAATCATCCGTTCTATATACATTTATGATTGCACGCGGATCAACACTTAATATCAGATGTGCAATCTCCTTCACCTCTAATGTCGAAACAACAGTATTCAACATGTAATTCTTTTGATGAGAATATCCTCCATAGCTTTTCCAAACCGAAATACCATGACGATACTTCTTTGTATATGCAGCTACAATTTCTTCAGGCATCTTACTTGTTATCTGTATCGTACTACGGTCATATCTTCGATACAGACTTTCAATAACTTTGGTCGATACAAACTGCATAATAATAGAATACCCTGCACGCTCCCATCCAGACACAAAACCAAAGATACATAACAAGATACAGTTATATACAAAAACATATGTCCAAATACTCTTACCTGTCTTATTCGAAACATATAAGGCAATAAAATCTGTACCACCTGTACTTGCATTACCTACTAACGCAGCCACAATTCCTAAGCCGTATACCGCACCACCAATAACGATGTTTAACATGATATCATCAAACAAAATATCAAATTGAAATACAGTTAAGAATATTGACACACATGCAAATTGCAATGATGATAGTATAGTAAACTTTGTTGAAATAGACTTACCACAGAGTATCGCTACTGGTAGATTCAGTAATACTATCATTAGTGCAACTGGTATTTGTATTTGATGTTGACTGCCTATCACATTGATTAATATTGCAAGACCCGTAAATCCACTCGACAGCAATCCGGCAGGTCTTAAAAAAACTTTTAAGGCATAAGTTTGCAACAAAGCCGAAAAGATGACACAGAGAATACTGAATAATAAACGGATCGATTGTTTCTGCTTAAAATCGATGAGTTTCTCTTTCATTCCATCCCTCTTTTTCTATTACTATTTTAATCAATTCTCAGTTAGATTCCTATGTTTTGTTTTCCTACTATTAGGAAAATATTATTCTACGCTACGAAAGGTGATTATCATGAATAAACGACAAGAAAAAATTCTTCACATTCTAGGTGAAGAAAACAAATGGTTCACTGCAAATGAACTCGCTAAATTATTATCTGTATCTAATCGTACGATTCGCTCTGATATTGATACAATCAATAAAGTTTACTCTGAGAAGCTAATCACCTCAAATCTTCGAAGTGGATATGCACTCATCCCTGAAAACTATAAACAATTTCAATCAAAACGACAAAACTTATTGCAGAGTTCCCTCGAAAGAAATTTATATATTTTAAAGTCACTTCTCTTATCGCGTGATTCTATCTATATTCCTGATTTATTAGAACAGTTATGCATCTCTGAATACACTCTCGATGCACATCTCAAAGAGATTCGTAAACAATTAGCAAATTATCAAAATCTCAAACTCAAGAAATCATCAAACCATCTCGTCCTATTAGGCTCTGAAAATGAACTACGTAAATTATACAAACATCTTCTCATGGACGAGACCAAGCAAAATTTCTTAAATATCAACGAGCTAGCAAATCTATATCAAAACTTTGATTTACTTAGATGTAAAAGCGAGTTGGAAAACTTACTGCAAGAACACAACTATGTAATTAACGCAAATGCATTACCATCTATTCTATTACACATCAGCATTTCCATCGATCGTATTCTCAGCGGAAAATACATTGAATCAACATACACAAGTTCCAAGATTCACGATGCTATCGAATATAAGATTGCCAAAGAATTCTACGAACGAATCGCGATCTTATACCAAGCGCATGTTATTGAAAGTGAAGTTAATATCCTTGCATTATTACTGATGGGAAACAACCCTGCTCAAATCAGTGATACAGAAATCTCCAACTATATGCCAGATGGATTACTCTGTAGCGATATCGTTAATGAGTTGATTGCGTTTATATACGGTCATCATGGTATCGACTTCTCTAAAGATGATGACTTTAAACTTGGTCTAACACTCCATCTTCAATCATTAATTGAACGTAGTATTAGTCAAACCCACACAACCAACTTATACCTGCAAGAAATTAAACGTAAGTTCCCACTGATATTTGAAGTGGGTGTAAGTACTGCAACCTTCCTTGCAAATAGGCTACACATCAACATCAATGAGGATGAAATTGGTTTTATTACTCTACATCTAGGACTAGCCTACGAGCGTATCTATCACTCAAAAAAACTCAGAGCGGTATGGATTTATCCGTTGGGTGAAAAAGCATTCTATACCCAACGCAAAAAGATTGAAACGATATTCTATGAACACATCGAGATTGTCAAAGTGTATGCATACTTCCAGGAAGAACTCATCCTTGCGGACGAGCCAGACTTATTGATATGCTCAATTCCACTACGTCACAACCTGAAGATTCCAACTGTTGAAGTTTCATTACTGTGCGGTAAAGATGATGAAGCTAAACTTTTCGAAATGATTCACAAAATCGAAAGAACACGTACGCAAAAAGAATTCTACACAAATCTAAAAGGATTGATTTCAAAACAGTTCTTCTATAACCATCAACTCTTCAATACACCACAAGAGATTCTAGAGTTCATGTCAAAAGAACTCCAAAAAGCCTCTATTGTGACAGATGCATTCTATCCATCTGTAATGCGACGTGAAGCACTATCACCAACATCGTTTAATTTTAACTTTGCAACACCACACCCAATTGACTCCTCTTGTCTAAAATCCGCAATTTCAATCATGTTATTAGATAAGCCAGTTCTATGGGGCAAGTATGAGGTACAGCTTATTTTCTTACTAGCAATCGATAAACCGGATACCACAACACTGAAACCATTCTTCGATTGGGTTGCCTCTCTTACAGAAGATTACGAAAAGTTATCGCACTTAATTTCAAGTAACACATATGAAGAATTCATTAGTTATCTCATCTCATAAACTCAAAAGAAGATGCAACAAGGATAATTCTCTTGGTACATCTTCTTTTTCATATCTCAAACAAAATTCTAAAATACTACAAAGTAAATCTAAACTTCTGCCAAGGCTTTAGACTATCAAGAATAAAGAGTTCTTCTTCACGAATATGTCCAACTACATTAGTTCTTCCACTATTCTTCATATCCTGTAATGCAACCTGCAGTTCACCAGCATATGTTCCATATTCACTACTATCAATCAATACATCACCTCGATGAATCATATCTGGTGCATGGAATACATCAAAGTGGTGGCCTCTATATTTCACTCTACTTTGACTTGAACGAATCATGCATGGATTTAAATCACCTCGATTTAAATGGAGTTCTTCTAATACAATCTTCTTTTCTGTTTCAGGAATATTTGGTTCAAGTTCAACTTTGAAATTTACAACATCTAAAGAAACATGCTTTAATGCTTCTTTCTCTACTGCACTTGGATAACAGTTTGCGATAATAATATCATCAATCATATCTAATGCGACTAGATGTTTTAATTGAATATCGATCGGCATATGACGATGCATCTCTAATGTACATAAACCATCTGTTGTAGGCCATGGCCCATACGCATCTTTTTCCAAAGAGCCGATAAACGCAGCTGTTCTCAATCCATAGTGTCTAAACTTTTCAGAACATTTCAAGAAGAAATCTAAATCCAATCCTGTATAATCGTGTGGATAAAAATTATGACATGCACACAACTGATAACGATTTGGTTGATAGTCCATGATTGTATCAATTGTATGTGTACTTGAACTCATGTTAATTTCTACTTTCAATCCATATGGATTGTATGTCATAAGCGCTTCTTCAAAACCACTAAAACCTCCATCCATACGGATACCATCCGCATGAATATCATGGAAGAATTTTAAATCTGTATAACTAACACCCAATTCTTTAAATACAGATGGATTCACATCCAAGATGATTTCATAACCAAGACTCTTTGCGTAATCATGAATCTTTGTAAACTCTTCCTTAATTTCATTTGCTGGCTTTCTTACAGATAATAAGCAAGAAAATATTCTCTTTGCACCAATTTCACTCATTTCTTTTAAATATGCAAAGATTTCTTCAATACTACTTTTTTCTGGATAAATAGAAACTCCTAGTTTTCTCATAACTTCTCCTCCTCTAATGGATTTTCAGGTATCTCTTCTGTACTTAATTTATATAGTGTCCATGCATAAATTTTTGCACACGCAACTAAATCATCAATATTGACCCATTCATTTGGCTGATGTGCAATTCCATTTTGTCCTGGGAAACTTGGTCCATACGGAATAATGGAATCACAAACATGCGCGTATGTTCCGCCTGTTGTTGTCGTCGGTTTGACGCTAGTATCCGTCGCCTCTTCATATGCCTTCTGCATTGTCTTTACAAGCCATGAATCTTTATGGTGTAGCACTACTGGGGAATTCGATACTAACTTCACTTCTAAACCTACTGCTTTTGTTTGAATCTGTTGCATAATCTTATCCATATCACAAGTTGGATAACTAAGCGAGAAACGAATTCCCATCTTATTATTTGCATACAATAAAAGTTTATTGCGAGTCTTCATTTCACCAAAATGTTCATCCTTTACGGCAATGCCCAATCTATCACCATTGATATTTGCATTCATAAAATACTCATTCGCAAATTCAATTACTTTCTGTTCATCACCCCAGACCTCAATGACCGCTCTACCACGTTCACCATAAATGGCTGGAAATTTATTATCCGGTGTAAAACCAACAAGAGGTTTTTTCTCATGTTTCAAGAAGTAATGCATGTCTTCCATGCCAGTTTCTTCATTTGTTCCAAAGATGATATGTATCGCTGTTTTTGGCTGAATCCCTAAATCTTTCAATGCAAGCATGCCATACATTGCCGCAAAAAGTGGTCCCTTATCATCTAACGCACCGCGTCCCCAGATTCTTCCATCGTGGATTGCGGCAGAAAAAGGCGGATCAATCCAGCCATCACCAACTTCAACAACATCTACATGTCCAACAATACCAATATATTCTTCACTATTCCCGAAACTACCATAACCCATATATCCATCTACATTTTTCGTTGGCAGTCCCTCTCGTTTACAAATTTCAAGTGCTTTTTCCAAAGCGTTTGCAGGCCCAATTCCAAAAGGCATTCTATCTTGTGGCTCACCACGTCTTGAATCAATTTGTACCATCGTACAAATATCATCAATCATATCTTGTTTCCGTCTTTCAACCTGCGCAAATATCTCTTCCTTATTCACAATTGATCTCTTTTCTTTTAATCTTATATACATGCATGTATATAAATTTTTCTATTTTTTAAAATAAGCCCGAACAGATAGAGTTTGTCCGGGCTTGACTTATTCTAATAACAAATTGTTTCTTTTAATGCTTCAAGATTTTCCGGATGATTTACGGATGCATCAATGAACTTTGCCATATTTTCAAATGACTCACTCAATCCTGTTCCACCTTTCTTAGGCATCTTAAGGATTGTAATATCATTCTTATATTGTGCAATCACTTCTTGATTTTCAATTGCCATCATACTTGCGACTTTTGCTGTTGTTTTTTCTGCAATTAATTTTGCACAACGAGCAGCCATCTCACTGTATTCAGGGAAGTTAAAGCATGGCCCACACAAGACAAAATCTGGTTCCAATTTTTTCACCATCGCAGTCATCTTCATAACCACTTCATCTTTATTCTGCTTGTAGTAATCCATTCCACAATAAAGTGTTGCACTAATCTGACCGCCTATTTCTTTCAAATATGGTTCTAAAAGCATTGCAGTCCCAGCAATCTCTCTCGTTGCACTTAGTGTACAATCAGGGTTGCTCTTACCACCTGCTCCAGCTAAGCCGGAATCAAAAATCAATATTACTTTCATATTAGTCTAACTTCAAATCATCGAAGGACAATTCATCAAGTTCATCCTTCTTCTCTTCCTTTGCTAACTTCTCTTCTTCCTCTAGATACTTACTATCTTGCATCTTGAAGAATGGATAGTAGAGAGCCATGTCTGCAAGTAACATAAATAGCTGTAAGATTACAGCATTAATCGAACCAGTCGTCAGATAACCTGAAATAAAGATTGGCGTTGTCCATGATAACTGAACACCAGATGTAACTGGAATGAATCCTACTGCTGTTGCAAGTTGTCCAATAATTGTATTCATAACTGGCGCTAAGATAAATGGAATTACCATGATAACATTCAATACCATTGGGAAACCAAAGATAATTGGTTCATTGATACCGAAAATACCGGCAGGAAGTGCCATTCTTCCTAATGTCTTTAAACGCTTGGACTTTGCCATAAATGTCATCATCAATACAAGACCCAATGTAGATCCTCCACCACCGAAGTTGCAGAAGAAATCTGAGAATGCTGATGTAAATACATTTGTCATTGGTAAACCAGCCTTCGCCAATTCATAGTTCTCTAATGTTAATGCCTTATGAATTGGAGCGAAGATTGTATTTGTAACAGCAGGTCCATTGATACCAAAGAACCAGAACAATGTACTTAAGAACTGATAGATAACTTCAAATGCTTGAGACTTGCCTAAACCAACTAATGGAGCTTGTAATACTTGATAAATAAATGTATGTACATTTCCAAATGGAGTATTAACAAAAATCATGTTAACGAAGAAGAATACAAGCATGGATAATCCTGCTGGAATTAACGCAGCAAATGAATCCATAACTGCTGGTGGAACACCATCAGGTAACTTAATAACAAGTTTCTTCTTAACTGCAAATGCAAAAATTTCTGTAGAAATAATGGCTACAATCATTGCCAAGAAGATACCCTTTGTACCTAAATGGCCGAATGAGAAACCAGAGAACATCTTGCCATCTGCATTCATGAACGCAGCATGTTTCATTGGAGTAATCATCAAGAATGTAACAAGAGCAACAACCGCAGATTCAATCTTATCTACACCCTTTTCACGTGCATATGCATATGCAATACCCATAACAGATAGTAATGCATAGCAATCAAATGTAACTGCAGTTACTGCATCAAAATATTTCTCCCATCCTTCGCCAGCAAATGTCGCAATCATCTCTGACCAACCTTCGATTGGGAAGTTGGAGATTAATAGGAAAATAGATCCAACGATAACTACTGGTACTGCATACATAAAGCCATCGCGGATAGCCACTAATACCTTATTCTTAGATAAGGCATCAGCGATTGGGATAAGGAACTTTTCTAAAGCCTTAATCATAATAATTATTTACCTTCGCTTTCTGCTTTCTTCTTTTTAATTTCTAAAATGGCACGTTTGAGAACTCTCTCTCCGTCCATGTTACCGTACTCTTCAGTATCAATAACGAAAATTGGTTTTCCAAGATGGCCATAACGGTCTACAACCTTATCATATAGATACTTAACCTGTGGACCTAAAAGAATAGCATCTGGATTTTGTTCCGTAATGATTTTATCTAATAAATTATCAGAGAATGCTTTTACTTCAATATCTAAAGAATGTTGATCTGCAACCTTCTGCATTTTACTTGCCATCATAGAAGTAGACATCCCCGCATTACAGAACAGATAGATTTTATGCATAACTTTCCCTCCTTTCTATCGTTCTACCACTATATTAATCGTAAAACTAAACTATAGTCCTTAATTTATCTGCCGCATGCTAGGAAACTTTACTTCCTTTCTCTTCCAAAGAAAAAGGATGTGACAAAGTTCTACCTCGTCAACATCCAATGTATCATTTTAGTTTTCGACTTCATATCATGCTTTACTTATAGCACCAACAAATCTGCTAGACAGGTTATATTGTTAGTTGAGCGTATAACTCTCTTATACTCCTGAATAGCTTGTATTAATTTATCAATATCATCAAAATAAGATTTAATAAAATTAGGATTTTTGATGTTTTTAATTTTTAAAACCGACTTGCAATACTCACTTGGTTTTGTACTATTCTTGTATTTCCTTGAGTACTCTTCAAACTTTTCCTCACTAATGATTACTAGCATTTCTATTTCTGGTGCAGTAATTACATTTATTACTTCAACCTTATTTTGATATGCTTTACGCAATTTAAACTGTTCTCGCTTCGAATCTAGAATTCGATAAACTGTAATTTTTGCAACAAAGCTTTTACCCATGTATCGATCTTCAAAATTTTTTGCACATCTACATCGTAGTACTTCTTCATCTATAAGCTGTTCCCTAGAAAAGCACAATTTATTATTATCTAACAGCAGTTCAATAATAGCCTTTTCAGTGGCCCCTTCACATAAACATGCGATGGATGCCGTCATAGTTTAATAGCTCCGTGCATAATTGCTTTTTTTAGTTGAAGATAGGCATCATATGATGGCGCTGTCCCCTTCAAATAGTCACTCTTGAAAGCATCACTCTTTTTAATGTCTGTCCTCTTTAGAATATCGTTTAACTTTTGAATCGTTATTCTATCTACATTTCTTGTGATGTAAATATTATCATTTCTGCTAAACTCATCTAATAGCTCTGAGTAATGTGTTGAAAATATCAGTGTTGCACCTCCGACATTTACATTTTCCTGAGTGAAGAATCTAATTAACGTAGAAACTATTTCTCTATTAAAGTGATTTTCCAATTCATCCACAATTACATATCCACCATGCTTGAATGCAAGCATCGCATTAATAAACACAACAATTCCCTTAATAGTTCCTGAGGATAAATAATTTTGAAATTGAATAGGGCTAGAAATTGTAATTGGTTTTCTACCATAAAACTTTAAGATTTCTTCTTGTGTTTTCTCATTATATGTTATTGATTCAATACTCGGATCTAAAAACGCCAATAATTCGCGTGGATAATCCCCTAGTATTCTCAATACATTTAAATTGGTAAAATCAAGTAAATTTCTAACATAAATTTTATTATCCTTCGTGATTGATAGTGCAATACTAATATCATTCTGCAAGAATTCCTCCGTATTGTCTCTTTCTCTCATCAAGTGACTTTCATCAAATGTTAACATATCTTTTTTCTTCTGAATGGTAGATATTTTTTTGAAATACAATTTCTCATTTTTTATGATATATTCTTCATCCAAGTCAATCGTTTTAACTTTTCCTATTGCTGATACAAGATGATACACCCCCTCATTTTCAACATAGAAAGTAGTATCGATTTGTATGTTCTCGGAATTTGTAAAGATATCATTATAGTCAATACTATTAAGTGACTTTCCATTAATAAAATCAAAACAAAGTGCGATCAATTTTAATATTGTCGTTTTCCCCGAGGCATTAATACCCACAAGAGATATCACATTGTTTGTATATACTCTTCCAAAAAGATTTGATAACATTCCAAGTTTATCTGACAAAACTCTTTGTTCTGCAAAAAAGTCAATATCTACCTTTTCTTTTAGTAGATTTAACCCACTAGCTGATAATCTAATTAACTTAATCATGATATTTTCTCCTTGAAGTAGCTTTATTTTATCATAATTGTTGAATATTTTCCATATTTTACACGTATTATGCGTGTAAAATATATAATTTCTACAGATTTTATCTCCTATTTAATGTTTTAAACATAAAGTTCGCACAAAATATTGAATTAAGATATTTATATGGTTTCAATCCTATATCATGGTTGATAGCTCTCCAAAAACCATCGATCTTTCTCTAAGAATAAGTTTCTACATCTACCTTGGATAATACATACATAACGGATACCACAACCACCAACACAAGACTCTTTCCTAGAGTGACTTAGCACTTTATCAATTTTATACTCCCGTCCATCATTCCAACATAGATAGAGTGGACGTAATTCTCCTGTTTTTCTTTGCATCACCACGACATCTACATATTTCTTATATAGCTGCATATCTCTCTCCTGTTATTTGTATTATATCGATTTGTGTTGCGTATTTCAATTATATACGCAACATTTATAAATTAATTATCTTCTAATTGTCGCAAATCTGTTATACTAATGCTGAGGTAATGTAGATGACACTAAAAGAAATGATTCACCAATACAAAACAAAAACCGGATGTAGTGATTCTGAACTTGCACGCAGATGTAATGTTTCTCGTTCGACTGTTGCACGATGGTCTAGTGGAGAAATTAAGAAGGTCAACGATGATACTGCCGAGATCTTATCTCAATTATTAGGTTACAACATCACTCCTATCCTAATGGGAATGGACACAACCATTCGCTTACCAATCCTTGGTTATGCAAAAGCTGGATATGATTTATTTGCAGAAGAAAATTATCTTGGCGAAGAAGAAACAACTCTAAAAGAAAGAGAGAATGGTGATTATTACTTGCGTATTACTGGTAACTCCATGTCTGGTATCGGAATCATGGATGGCTCACTTGTATTAGTTCGCCAATGCAATTCTATTCCCAGTGGTAAAGTTGCGGTTGTCATGATTGATCAAGAAGTTACCGTCAAGCGTGTTATCTATAAAAAAGGGATGATGATTCTTGAAGCTGCAAACCCAGATGTTGCAAGCCGTTACTTCACCCCAAAAGAGATAAAAGAATTACCAGTAAAAATAATCGGACAAGTATTGTCTTGTCGCACAAACTTCTAGACACAAAATGAGCGAGTAGCAGTGGAATATGCTATTCGCTCATTTGTAGTATGAATTTTACTTAAGCAAAAATAGTACGATCTTGGATTATCAATCCTTGATAGTACTATTTCTAAATGACTTACTTCCACTTTATTTTTTATTCTTTAGAAGTGGAATTTAACTTTTCACTTGAGCGAATCATAATCGCAACTTATTATTTTTAAGATTTTTGTTTCTTTTTTGTTCTGCTGCTTTATGATAGTTTTCAATTATAGACCCATTCACTCCCTGTTGAGTATTATCTTCAGAAACGTCGGGGTTGATTCTATTCATAGACATCACATCATGTGCTGGTTTCACAATTAATCTATTCTTTCCAAACACAGCTTCAATTAGCATGCAAATCATTGAAATCATCATAGAAATCATCAGCATACCAAGGTATTTCTTCACATGAAGCGAATCGCTTGTCTTTGGTGTTGGAACTGTTAACGGACTATTTTGTATAAATTTCCCTCTGATAACAACATCTCCATCTGGCATTGAGAAGGACTGACCAGCTTGTACATAAACATCATCAGATGTCCATCCGCTGAAATGATATCCTTCTAGCTTTGGATTATCAGCAATTGTCACAACATCTTCATAAATATGTGTTTCCGGTGCTGGAACAAGTGCTTGACTTTCATTTGGGCCTTCAATAACATAGGTCACTTTATATTGAATTGGCTCCCAAACCGCTGTCAATGTAATATCCTTATTCACAATTCCTGTTTTGAAAGTATCACTTTCTTTATATACATTACTATCTTCATCTTTCCAGCCCACCAATCGATAACCCGTTTTCTTCATTGTACCCGCACCTAGCACGGTTACTCGATCTGTATTGGAATCATCAATACTTGGGTAATATGGTGTTGTATCCACCGGTGCATCGCCAGTAACACCCACCGTATCATTCTTATACAATACGTTTGCATAAACAGCCGCGTTAAATTTACCCTCAACGACATCACCAAGTGTATTCGCTGTTGAAACCTGAATATCTTTCACCAAACCGGTTTGCTTTGGTGTTACCTTACCGTTCGCATCCGAATCAAGAATGTTTCCCGAAACTGGAACATACGTTAATGCCGGTTTCAAATTATTCGGATTTTCGCTGCTTGCATTTTGGTTAAATGCGGATGGTGATTCCGTAACATGGATCATTTGCATCGTCAAATTCAGCTCAGGAAGCTTAATAAGTCCTGCCGCAACATTTTGCGCATTTCCTGCTGCATCAAATCCATTGAAGGTTGCCGTCTTAATTGTTGTTCTATCAAAATCAGAATCTGCATCACTTACTGTCGGATCACCTGTTCCAGTTTGTTTTGTAGCTTTGACACCAGCCGGTAACGTTCCTTGTACAGAATAACTTGTTGACTGTGTATTCGTACGTATTGAGAAATTTCCGTGTCCATCAATAATTCCTTCTTCTCCCGATGTTGATCCAACAACATTTCCATTGGCATCTTCCAAATTCATCACAATATCGGTATTCTCTACTGCCGGCTCGTCCGCATCAACGACTCCATCTTCGTTCTTGTCCCACCACAATTTACCTTTTAATGTATATGGCTTCCAAATATATTGGGCTGAAGATGTATTTGCTGAGAGCACTTCACTACCTGTCGTAAAGGTATATGTACCTGTGATATAACTGCTTAAGTCATCCGCTTTAGCCGGTGTATCTTCCGCATTAACAGGAATATTCACATCAATATTTGCATCACTTCCTGGGTTCGGCTGATGTACAATTTTAGCCTTAATATAGCGGTAGTCCTTCCAATCCGCAGATGAAATTGCACTTTCATCTACATAGTTTTGTCCATCTTTACTATACGTGTATGTAACCGTATCCGTACTTCCTAATCCCGAGATGTGATTGCTCTTTGCTGGACCGGTTAAACGCATGGTAAAGTCACATGTCTTTGAAGTCTTTATTTCGTTACCTTCGCTATCAAAGGATGTCACATTAATTTGATTTCCCTTTTCAGGAAGTTGTACAACAACTTCAGCTTCATTGAGAGACCCTGGAATATGCACTTGCTCACTTACCATTAAATTCTCTTTTTCGCGTGTCAAGAATGTTACTGGCCCATTTCTATCGACAATATTATTCTTTCCTGGGTATAACTGCACACCGTTAAGAACATGCTGTAAAACTCTAACTGTGAATTTACTCATGTCACCGACTTCAAATAAAGTTGGTGTCGTCGTATCACCTGTCTTACGAATATCATCTACATCCGGAACAGCACCCTTAAACTCATATTTCTTATAAGCCGCTGCTTCTGATCCATCATACTTTGTTAATAAACCGGAAACATCATAATATACCTTTCCGAACGGATGATGATCTCCCAAAGTAGCACCATTCCAAACCTGTAAGTTGATCTTGCCTAACTCATATTTCAAACTTCCTTGGAGTTTATCAAAATGGCTCAAAGAACCTCCACTAGAAATCTTAAGATATCGTTTCCCATTTGCATGAACGACGGATATATCTTCGGCACTCAGATTATATCCATATGAAAAATCATATTTTCTCTTCACTTCCGAAACAACGGAGGCAACATCAAACTCATCATCCGTCAATTCAACATACACTGCTTCCGGCACATCCATTGGAGCATTGCCTGTAGACGATCTCTCATCATTCAACAGATCTTTGCGTTCTGCTCGGAAACTTCCGTTAAATACTCCGGATTTTTCCATGAACATATGCGTTGTATCTTCGCTTTCTTCTGCCGTTGCAATACCACCCTGATAAGCAACAACAGTGCGATCATCGCTCTTAAAATTTGCGCTCTTTAACGTCCAACGTTCTCCTTGTGGCTTATATCTCAAAGCCATTCCGTCTCCAGATCTGACTTTACTTTCAATTCCGTTCGGATCCGTATAGACTGTTCCGGAGCAAGGATCATCACATTTAAAATATCCGTCAAAATAGATCTGTCCACGATTTGTTTCCGGACCATTCACCTTTACATCCTGATTGTGATATAAAGATTTATTTCTTGATGTATCACCCAATATACGAACCATTCTAAATTCGATTTGGTGATTGTACAAGAAATCAATATCACTATCGTACTCCAAATGGAAAACTCCATCATACTTCAGCTGTAGAGATGTAAAATACTCGTTTTCATCTAATCCTAAAGTCTCTTTACTGATAACAGTATCGCTACCGCTTGGATCCATATTCGCAACGGTATACTCTTGATCATTCTTTGTTACACCGGTAGATTTGTTGTATGTTGAATAAACAACTTTCCACCCTTTCATGCGCTTGCTTAAAGTAATCGCCTTAATATAACTGATTGGCTCTTCAATGCCTACAATATTATTTGCACGTGCCTTTATTGTAATAACGGGGTTCGTATATGTACTTCTGTAATTTGTCTCATCACCTTTAAAATAGATTACACCGGCATTTGGCTCATTATACCAAAATTTTGCCTCATTCTTCTGTCCAAAGAAATATACATCTTTGGTTCCAGTATTGTCCTGTTCCATAAATTCATTACATTTTTCTTCACCGACCTTCACATATAAATAATCGGTATCCGTATCTGTATCGTATGTATACGGTGCACTATCTTTTTTCGGATGTTCTACATGATATCCAATTTGGATTAACTCATCCTTAACAAGTGGTGTTCCGTCGGCATGCGTTCTCGCTACCGCATAATTAAATGTTCCTGGAGTTTTTCCGCCACCCGAAGAATTTGTAAGAGCACTCCATTCTATCTTTACTTCACTTACTCTGTCTCCGTCTTCCAAATATTTTGCAAATGAGAAATTCGTACCATCAGAACTATATCGTATGTCATTTTCATCAACCGCTTTTGTTACAGTTGTTCCGTCTACTTTTACAACCGTTAAAATAATATTTTTCAATTTTGACCCTGATCCATATGAATCACTTCGTTTAAATGACGTAGGTCTTATTTCATAAGGGAAACGATATGTTTCCGTATATTCACCTTCAGACATAACCAAATCACCATTTGCATCATAATTTGATAAGTATCGATAATTATATACCTCTACAAATTTTTGCTCAGATTTGGAGTGACCAGGAATGACTTCCTCAATATTTGCGGAATCCTTTTTGAAATTCGGACGTGGTGTTACCTTAAATCGATCATCATAAATGCCCTTTGAAACCTTCATCTTTGTACCGGTTACACTCTTAACAATTTCTTTTCCGCCTTCGCTTTCAAAGGTAATTTCCGTATCTGCAGCCTCACACAAAGTTCCGCTTGGGAGGAATGCTCCCTCTTTGAATTTCCAAATGGCCCTAATCTTTTTCAACTGATCTCTATTATATGTCAGCCCTTGAAATCTTGAATCATTTACCTTTGAATCCGCTTCTAAATCGTACTCGAATATATCATAGGTTCCATTGGCATCTACCTGTGGAGTTGTATTCACCTTTTTGAATGATCCACCGCCGATTACATTTCCGTTTTCAACATCAAGCGAGTCTGGCCAGCATAAATCTTCCAATCCCTTTGGACGATAGACCTTGACTTGTTTGATTCGTATCAGCTTATTATCGTCTGTTCCCGCAGAAGGAATATCTAATTTTGCAAGAGGATATAAATGGTCTCGAAAATACAAACCTTTTTCCACAGAATTGTTGATATCGTTACTTATTGTAACATTTGCCGTATCTGTATCAAAAATGGAAGTTGCATTAATTTTCTCAGAGTTTCCCGTCTTTGGGCTGACAACATAGTTCTTGTTTTCGCCCATTAAATTTCCGTTCCTGTCAAGTAAGCGGAAACAAATAGTTTCCTTAGGAATACCATTTTTTATGATATTATCCAAATCACCGGTTGACATGTAATTTATATCCGTATTCACCGCCAATGCAGTAGCAAGATTATCCAATGCACCTGCATCTCCCTTAAAGGTGACTGTAACCGAAGTTAAATCATTCGGATCATATTCCACACTTTTCACTTCCGTCTTATCCTTTAAATGGTCCAATCCTGCTTGATCAAACTTCATTTCTTTTGGAAGTGTTGCTGTCAACCTGAAATCGCCACCGTGAAATGCTTCTTTTGGAATGGTAATGTTAAATACACCATTTGTCCCAGGATTAAATTGATAATGATATACACCCTCACTATCTTTTCCAACATCATTTAACATCTTACAATCAACCGTCAAAGGTACATTTGTGATGCTTGGCAGTATCGGAGAACCCAGCACACCTAAATAGAATGGGCTAAATGAAGAAGCAGTAAATGTGATTTGTCCCTCTTCATTCACTTTTAAATCAACCTTTTCCATCTTACCATCAGTATAATGAACCAACTGGTATTGTTCTCCTTCAGGTAGCTTTTCCCCATCTTTTCTCGTTAATGTTATCTTTACCTGCTTATCTTTAGCCGGTTCAACTTCATTATTATCCCATTGATTTCGAAAAGATATATTCATTCCATAAATATTTTTAATTGAAATCTCTTCCTCTGTTTTTCCAGATTGTTTAATAAAGGCTTCCTTTGCCAATTCCATTCTACCGGTAGATAAGTCTGAACTTGCCTGTAACGTCGTGGACAAAGGAAATGTATTTTCACTATATTCTGCTTTAATCGTGAATATGCCACTAATATCGCCTTCAAAGCTTCCAGCCTCCATATATTGAGGAGTATTCTGTACAGCCTGAATATCATCATTTCCCGATTCTTCTACCTTATCTGTATTTTCTTCCTTAGTAGAAGGTTGGTTATCAGGAACACTTGTTTTTTCCGGAAATCCATTCACTTCATTAGAAGAACTTTTCGCATCTAGAGAATCCTCCGTTGCTGTTTCATTTTTTTCTATAACATTCGTTGTCTCACTTTGATCGGCAGATGCTTCATCTGTTTCAGCACCAATCGCTTTAGATGTTGTGCTTATATCAGTGCCATTTGCCGTCTCTGCATAAGTTGCCAAAATATAATGACTCACCATACTGAATATAACCAGTAAACTAGTTATAAATGTTTTGAAATTCCTTAGTGCTCGGTTTTGTGTTTTTTTCTTCATACTTTCCTTACGTCCTTCTTTTCTTTAAATACCCTTAAATAATTGCTTCAATATTTCATTTTTTTGACCATGATTTATTCCACAAAATCCTTCATAACAATCTAATTTTTTCTTTAATATGTATTTTGCAAATTTTAATACCATTGCCAAACCAACCCAAATTAATATTCCCAAAATTGTCAATTTATTCATAATTTTTATAGTTTCCCATTTTACTTAGCAGCATCGTTTGCTTTCTATTAATCCAAATTAATGTTTGAACCATCGGTAATAAGATGGATATGCCATATATTCCTGTCAAAATTATAGATGTTAAAATAACAATATTTAGTGCAGAGAGTTGCCAATCATTGTTAATATTCTTTGTAGGAATCACCTTTAGAACATCATATCTTTTTTGTTTGGAAAATTTATTCTCTGCAGCCGAAGAAATAAGGTTAAACCCATTTTCGTCAGAAATCTCGTTATTTTCCTCAACAATCTTATTGTTGTCAGATTCCACAAACTGATTCGCATCAATTGACTGGATTATATTTCCTTCTATATTATCTGATGACATTTCTATCTCTTCATTTGATACATTCAAATTGTCGTTGTCCTTATCAAAATCAACCGACTGATTTGTATTTGAACCAGATTCTGTCGACTGATTTACATTCGGTTCAGATTCTGGTGACTTTGTTTTTTCAGATTCCGAGGACTGATTTGCATTCGGTTCGGATGTTGGCGATTTTGATTTTTCAGATTCTGATGATTGATTTGCGCTCTCTTCAGATTCTGGTGACTTTGTTTTTTCAGATTCTGATGATTGATTTGCGCTCTCTTCAGATTCTGATGATTTTGATTTCTCAGATTCTAATGGCCCATTTGAATTCGGCACCGTCATTATGTTTTTGGTATATATATTTGGGAAACCATCACCCATTAAAAAATCTGATTTTCCCCGATTATCCATATCCACGATAGTATTAGAATTGATTTCTTCTGCCTTTACTACGAATCGAGGTGATAATATCAACAACAGTATAGTTGAACCTATTAATACCATTTTATATTTACTCATAGATTTCCCTTTCTAACATTAATAGTACAAGTAGTATATTTTATTTTTCTTATTATAATACCAATTTTTGTATAAACGACATCTATTGTGAGTAGACAGCGGTCTAAGTATATAACTTGGAATCTCTACCGATAAAAAACTCCTATGCTAAAATTCAGTCTTACAAGTGATTGAAATTAAACATAGGAGGCGCCAAATGGCTATAAATGATACTATCATATCCACGCTCAATGCTAGTGACGATATGATCTTTTCGATTGATACATATAAAGCAAATAATACTCATTCTACCCATGTTGTTGAAAATAAGTTCCAATTTGAAACTTGCGTATGAATTGGAGGAACTATATAGGAACTTTAATAAACGCTGTTCTTTTGAAGAAGTTACTATACAATATAAAAACAGTAATAGAAGCACTTGAAACCCGAAATCATCAATAGTTCCAGAAGCCCTTATGATAATAGACGACAATCTATCACATTAACTAACGGACAGCTAATCAATGTAATACCATCAATCACTTGTACACAAAAGGATGACTACATCAGAATGCCAATACTAGCACTCTATAGTCATCCTATTTTACTACTCAAAACTCATTACTTAATTTACTTGAACAAAGTTATGCACATAATGTCACATCTCTTTCGCCTACTATTTTCACAAACTCTATACTATGTGATTTTTCTATAACTATAAGCTATTTCACATTATCTTTATAAATGTAATAAAGTCTTTACATTACTACGATATTTTCTGCCCACTGGAATTTGCATATTGTTTGCTAAGCATAAACCTTCTTGATAGGAATATCTTACGATCTTATCGGCTGAGACCAAAAATGATCTATGTACACGAATAATACGATAAATCAATAATGTATTCTGCATTTTATCTAAAGAAGAGTAAAATTCAAATTTTTGCTTATCTCCATAGTACACAATTATTCGATTATTTTTTGCTTCAAATGCAAATATATCCGAAAGTGCAATATTTCTATATTCACCAATACCTTTTAATAAAAGATACTCCTTCTTCTTTTCTTGTGCATTGCATATTGCCATTCCAATAACTTCTTTTATTCTAATATCTGATGTTTTGTTTTTTACAATATATCCGCTAGCATTCACATCAAATGCATCAAAAACATATTTTTCAGATTTTGTAATAAAAACAATCTCTCCTGCAAAATGATATTGTTTACGTAACTCTTTAGATACCTCTATACCGTTCTTTCCTGATACCATACCAATATCCAAAAATAGAACATCAACAAGTGCTCCATAATCTTCAATATTTAATAAAACTTCTGCTGCTGAAGTACAAGTATGTATCTCTAATGGAATGTTTATATTTTTTGCAATTTCTACCGCAATAATCTTGTATTTTTCAATATCTTCTATTTCGTCATCGCAAAATAAAATATGCATATATAGCCTCCAAATACATTTTAAATTTCCCAGATTTAAATGTTTCTATTAAATAAACACCGTATGATTAGGTATATTGTACAAAGACATTACATCATTTTGCAAGTTTACCATGTAAATTCATTTCGCACTTCGTGTTCAACAGGACCATTCGTTCATAAATAAAAGTTAACCCTCTAATTTGCTATCCAACTTTTGGGGTTAACTTCGGTTATTTTATATTATTCTTTCATTGTTTCTTCTGTAGCAGGTTCTGATGTATCTTTTTCTTCATATTTGAAGTCTGCAGAAATATCTTCACCCTTTACAACTCTTTGAATCTGCTCAGCTGTTAATGTTTCATATTCCATTAATGCATGGGCGATTGTTTCAAGTTCTGTCTTATGGGCTTCGATAATCTGTCTTGCCTTTGTATGGCATGTATTAATGATCTTACGTACTTCCTGATCAATCTCATACGCAACCTCACCAGAAACGTTATTTGGTTGGTTATAATCTCTACCTAAGAATACATTCTCATTACCGGCGTTGTATTTAATAGGTCCAAGATCACTCATACCATAGAGCGTAACCATATCTTTTGCGATATTTGTCGCATTTTGAATATCGTTACTTGCGCCTGTCGTAATGTCATCAAAGAATAATTCTTCTGCTGTACGTCCACCCATATAGGAAGTGATTGTATCGAGTAAATCGTTCTTTGTATGCATCATCTTTTCTTCCTTCGGTGTCATGAGGTTATATCCACCCGCTTGACCACGAGGAATGATTGTGACTTTCTGTACTACCTGTGCATTCTCTAAGAATAAACCGATAATTGCGTGTCCACTTTCATGGTAAGCAACTAACTTCTTTGTCTTATCATCGTATGTACGACTCACCTTTGCAGGTCCCATCATAACACGGTCGATTGCTTCATCAATCTGTTTCATGCCAATTTCATCTTTGTTTTCACGTACCGCAAGAATTGCAGCTTCATTCAATACGTTCTCTAAATCGGCACCAGAGAAGCCTGGAGTACGCTTTGCTAAAGCACCTAAATCTAAGTCCTTTACAAACTTCTTATTACGAGCATGTACATGTAGAATTGCTTCTCTACCCTTACGGTCTGGAAGTGCTACTGTAATCTGACGGTCGAAACGTCCTGCACGTAATAATGCTGGGTCTAGTACATCAGGTCTATTAGTTGCCGCAATGACAACAACACCTGTGTTTTCTTCCATACCATCCATTTCAACGAGCAATTGGTTCAATGTCTGTTCACGTTCATCGTGTCCACCACCAAAGCCAGCACCACGTTGACGACCTACCGCATCGATTTCATCGATGAAGATAATGCATGGTGCAGTCTGTTGTGCCTTCTTGAACATGTCACGAACACGGCTTGCACCAACACCGACAAACATCTCAACGAAGTCTGAACCAGAGATACTATAGAATGGTACATTTGCTTCACCGGCAACTGCCTTGGCAAGCAATGTCTTACCAGTACCTGGATGACCACTTAATAGGATACCCTTTGGAATACGAGCACCCATCTTCTCAAACTTCTTAGGATATTTGAGGTAGTCGATGATTTCTGCCATTTCTTGCTTTTCTTCATCACAACCTGCCACATCACTAAAGCGAACACGAATCTTACCTTCTAATTTCGCTCTTGATTTTGAGAATTCAAATGCCTTCGCATTAGCACCGTTTGCGCCATTCATACGGTTTAACATCCAAACCGCAAATACCGCAAATAAGATAAATGGAATAATGGATACCACTGTTTCCAAGAAGATATTGGATGCGTCCGCATCCACAATTGTCAACTTAGTGGATTCATTTCCAAGATTTTTAATCACCTGTCCAATTTGATCAGAAGTTGATGGAATTGTCGCAGTAAATGTTACTTTTTGTTTATCTTTTTCGTAAACACCCTTTACGACTGTCACATTCGTCCCGATTGAGACAGATACTTCATCTACCTTTTCTTTTTCAATGACATTCTGTAGTTCATAGTATGTGATGCGTTCTGATGAAGCACCCATGTTTAATCCTAATAAGCTGATAACCGCAAGAATGACCACAAGATAAGGGAGAAAGTTTGCTAATTTATTTCTCTGCATTTATTTACTCCTCATTGCATTGATAACATTCGTCTTTCAATACACCAATGTACGGAAGACAACGATATCTCTGGTCGAAATCCATACCAAATCCAATTACGAATTCATTTTCGATTTCAAAACCAACATAATCCGCTTTAATATCTACGACACGACGACTAGGCTTATCTAATAGTGTAATGATTTTAACGCTATTAGCACCCTTATGTAATAGTGTTTCACGTACCGTCTGAATTGTTCTTCCTGTATCAACAATATCCTCTACAAGTAAGATATCTAGTCCTTTCACAGATGTATCTAAATCCTTTAAGATACGAATATCGCCAATCGATTCTGTACCTTCATAACTACTAACATCCATAAAGTCATACTGAATGTCTAAATCAATATGTTTAATTAGCTCAGCTAAGAAAGGAACTGATCCACGTAACAGCGCAACTAATAGTGGTTGTTTTCCAGTATAGTCTTCTGTAATCTTAGCGCCTAATTCCTTAGAACGTTCACTAATCTGTTGCTCACTAACTAACACTTTCTTTATATCTTTTTCTACCCACATGAGAAATAACTCCTTTTATAACATTAGTATTGTATCACATTCAAATTAGGCATTGTAGAGTAATGCAGCACATTACAGCCAAGTCCAGGCACAAGAATAATCTCTCCCGTAGCGTTCTCTACAACTGGCCAAGTTTCTCGTTGATATTTTGGAATATGACGGTCAATAAAGAAGCGATGCACTTCTTTACAACCAAAACGCATTTGAATCTTATCTCCTGCTTGAAAAGAGCGAATCCGAATTGGAAAGTCTGCCTCTTCTAGCGTTAGCGCAAAGACGCCAAGACTTCCGTTTTCTGTATAGAAATGTTCTTTACGAATATCTTGTAATTCCTCCATTGATTCAAACACATAACAATATGGTTTTTCTGAAACATACTTCAAAAGATATGTCCCATCACTCACTAACGATAACTCACCTAGTGGAATTATAAAATCACATGCATGCATGATAGTTTTATCAATCCCTTGCAAATGCTTTAAAGAATAGTGTGGTGTCTTTTCCACAAACATTCTTAGCATTGTCACTCTATCCTCTTGCGCTAATGCACGATATGTCGCTAACAGAATCTTGTCTTGTCGAATATAGGTTTTCACACGACATCTTCTTTCCTGCATAATAGCGTTTTTTTGTTTGATTTCACGTAGATATACGCTTCTTTCGAAGGAAGTCATCGGTTCTACAATTTGATGGCGAATCTGATTTCGCGTATACTCATCACTTAGATTTGTCACATCGATATAATAGCGTAATTCATGCTCCTTACAGTATGTAACAAGTTCTTCCTTCGTCATTTGCAGTAAAGGCCTTTTAAACAATACACCATGCATTAACATCTCTTCCCGCAAGCCATAATACTCTGGCACAATATTCTTACTTTCTTGCATGATATACGTCTCTAATAAATCATCTTGATGATGCCCAATCAATACACCCTGAAATCCCTCACGTCTTACAATCTCTACAAAAAAGCGATAGCGTAACTCACGTGCCGCAGCCTCAAAGTTCCCCGTATAAACAAATGGATCATTATGTACAAAGATTGAAATTCCTCTTTCCACACAAAAACTGCGGATATAGTTTTCTTCTTCATCCGCTTCTGGACGATGATGATAGTTTACATGCGCAACCGCACAATCAATACCCGCATCAATACACATTTGTAAAAGTGCCATAGAATCTGGTCCAGATGAAACCGCAATTAACCACTTTCCTTGTAGTTTTTCCATGTCAGTATAATAACATATCCCATCACTCTGTGCTGAACATCACCCTCAACATTCTTTTCTGAACTTCTTTAAACATAGGTGCTGTAACAGGAATATGTGCTTTAATATCAATCACTCTAGCTGTATTGATAAAACGTATATCATTTAAAAATAACACCGATGGTTTGTTCAAACCATTTATTAAACCGATCTTCATTAAGTGATATTTCCCCTGTGGATGATAGATAGAATCATAAGCTTTTTGATATGTTGCCTCATTGGAAGTCATCGGAACAACCAAAGCTTTCTTTGCACACACAGATACGACTAAACCAAAATGTTGATAACCCATTTCATTCAGGTATGATTGACCAAATTCGATATAACAAATATCACCTGGTTTTACACTGATACCAATATCCTTCCCCGATTGATAACGTGAACGTATCACCCAGTTTGCTTCAGATATCATACCCGCTTCAATATTATGAGGTTGTATAATCCGATAGAGATCCTTGCGGTAGGACATGTAATGATGCCATAAATCATATTTTTGTGCCTTATCTTTCATATCATTGTTTCCCCTTTACTTCTATATTCAAAGGGAAACTAGAAACTCCACATCATTTCTCAAAGTTTATGAATATAACTACAAAAGACCAAATGCATATCCTCAAATGGTCGAATGATACAGTCATTTATTATCTTAAGTCAAAATATAATTATTCTTCATTTTTCACTACTAAAACAATTGAATAAAACAAGGATTATTCCCAATTTATTTTTAGTTTCTTCTTTTCCTTTACACAGTCTGCTAAATATAAATTAATTAATGTTTGATAAGGAATACCCGTATGCATCGACTCATTTTTAAAATAGTCAATCACAGATTTATTAATATTAATCGTAACTTGCCGCTTTAATTCCTTCACATATGGATTTTTAATCGCTTTTTCAAAATTAAACTCTTTCTCTAGATATTCATCTTTTTTTGTCATACTCAAATACCCCTTTCGTAATTCCGTCTTTCTGTTAACGTTGCTTTTCGAGATGATATGATTCTAATTATTTTCTCCTCTCTAATGCAGTGAACAACCAACAATATATTTCCTAACTCACTACTTCCTAAGATACGAAATCTATCTTCATCATTTGAATGCAAATTATCATATTCTAACAATGCATTTTCATCATAAAACACTGTCATTGCTTCTTCAAATGTTACACCATGTTTAGATTGGTTAATTTTACTTTTATATTGATCCCATTCAAACGAATACATCAAGATACCACCTACATCTATATGATAATTATATTGTAATTATCATATAATTCAATATTATTAATCAAATTGGCATTAATTATATAACAAAACAGGCAACCACAAATTATTGTAATTGCCTGCTTACTTTATCCAAAATGGAAAAAACTTAATATAAATGAACCTGCTAGGTATGCAATTGCCATCACTAGGATGAAGTAAAGCGCCTGTGCTTGATTCACTTTATTTTTGCGTAATAACTTTTCATAATTGATTGCGTCCATCGCAAACCACGTCACAAGGAACATCAATAAATATACAACGGAGCGCAAGATAAAGTACAGATTGGACATGTCTTACTTTGTACCGAAGATACGGTCGCCAGCATCCCCTAATCCAGGTACGATATAACCATTTTCATTGAGATGGTCATCCAATGCGGCGATATATACATCTACATCTGGATGACTCTTTTGAATTACCTTGACACCTTCTGGTGCAGCCACTAAGCATACAAGCTTAATATTCTTTGCGCCACGCTTCTTGATTTGCGCAATCGCATCCTTTGCACTACCACCAGTCGCCAACATTGGGTCAACAACCATAACGATAGTGTCTTCTAAATGGCTTGGGAACTTCGCAAAATATTCTACAGGTTCTAAAGTTGTTTCATCACGATACATACCGATAAAACCTACCTTTGCTGTAGGAACCAGACGTCTAATACCATCTAATAAACCAATACCTGCACGCAAGATTGGAACGATGACTACTTCTTTACTTAATTCATAACCAGTACACTTCGCAACCGGTGTTTCAATTTCAATTGGATTTGTTGGTAAGTCACGGCATACTTCATATGCCATTAATTCCGCAATCTCGTCAAGATTCTCACGGAAATCCTTTGTTCCGCACTCTTTACGACGCATCTGTGTCAACTTATGTGTAATTAGGGGATGATTCAATACTTCTAACATTATCTTCTTTCCTCCATATTTCCTGTTCTAAATGATATAAGAAGATACCCATACATGCAAGGATATCACGAGTTATTTCAATAATTTTTCTGTGATGTCCTGCATTGTGATTGGACCTGGTCTTAAAATAGCTAGTTCTTCTTTTGTGCAATCTACAATGGTACTTGCTTCACCAAAGGACACATCACCTTCTAGCATTCCATCTAAATCGGGACAACTCTTTTCAATCTCATCTAACGATGTACAAGTTGGCTCTCCCGATTGATTCGCACTTGTCATAAAGATTGGTCTTCCTAAACCTTTGATAATCTTCGCAAGTGTATCAGACGTGGCCATACGAATCGCAATCGTATCCAAGTTTTCTTGGGATAGATTGACTCCATCTTTGCGCTTTAATATGACGGTTAGCGGCCCTGGCATAAAGCCTTCAATGACCTTCTTGGCTCTATCATCTACTTCCGCAATCTCTTGAATCTGTTCAAGATCTGCACACATCACTGGAAAAGCCTTTGTTAGAGGGCGATGTTTTACATTTCTAAGGTTCTCTTCTGCTTGATGGCTTGATACCTGCGAACATACACCATATACCGTATCTGTCGGTACACTAATAACCCCATCCTTTTTTAATATCTCAATGATTTCTTGAATCTCTTCTGCTTTAAAACGACGCATATACTTCCTCTTTTCTACTTTTATCTCTATACCTTATAATTATAGCGCGAAATATGGAGGTTATTAGATGATTCGATTCGATAGTGACTATACAGAGGGTTGTATTCCTGAAATACTAACAGCCTTAACAAATACAAATGATGAACAAACCATTGGCTATGGTAAAGATAACCATTGTTTCAACGCCGCAAATTTAATCAAACAAACCATCAAGCGTGAAGATGCGGATATTCACTTCATGGTTGGTGGCACACAAACCAATATCGCCGTTATCACATCTATCTTAAAGCACCACCAAGGCGCAATCTGTGCGGAAAGCGGTCATATTAACGCACATGAAACAGGTGCACTTGAATCCGTAGGACATAAATGTCTAACATTACCAACATCCAACGGAAAAATCACAGCCAAGCAAGTCGACACACTGATTCAAGAACACTATAGTGACGCCAGTTCTGAGCACACAGTACAACCAGGTATTGTATATATTTCATTTCCCACAGAAAGTGGTACTCTATACTCTAAACAAGAACTCACAGAGTTATATACAGTATGTCAAAACCACAACATTCCCCTCTTTATCGATGGCGCAAGACTTGGTTATGGTCTAGTGGCCAAAAAGAATGATGTGACATTTGAAGATATCGCAAATCTATGCGATGTATGTTATATCGGTGGTACAAAGGTTGGTGCCCTATTTGGCGAATGCATTGTCATCTTAAATGATTTATACAAGAAAGATTTCCGCTACGCCATCAAACAACACGGCGGAATGCTAGCCAAGGGTAGAATGCTTGGAATCCAATTTGAAGAACTCTTTAAAGATAATCGCTACCTCACAATCTCTAAACATGCTATCGATATGGCAGATATTCTCACCGAAGGATTTCAATCAAAGGGATATCACTTCTACTTCCCCGCTGAAACAAACCAACTTTTTCCAATCTTTGAAAACGCAAAGCTAGAAGAACTTTCCAAAGAGTTTGCCTTTACCCCTTGGGCAAAGATTGATGAAACACATACTGCTGTACGCTTTGTAACATCCTTTGCGACAAAGCGCGAAAACGTTGAATACCTACTAACAAAAATATAGTTGCGTATAATCGCAACTATATTTTTGTTTTATTCATGAATTGAAATAACGGTACCATCATTCTTCCAGATACTATTTTCGTGTACTACACCTCTTACACAAGATGTTGGATATACACGAGAGTGTCTACCAATCACAGTGCCTGGATTAAGTACTGAGTTACATCCTACCTCAACATAATCTCCAAGCATTGCACCAAACTTCTTAAGACCCGTATCAATACGATGATTATCCTCTCGGATCGTAACTAGTCTTTTATCACTCTTTACATTCGATGTAACAGAACCTGCGCCCATATGAGAATAATATCCTAAGATAGAATCTCCTACGTAGTTGTAGTGCGGAGTTTGAACATGGTCAAATAGAATAACATTCTTTAGCTCACAGCTATTTCCAACCACGCAATCTGATCCAACAAGTGCTGCAGAGCGAATGAACGCACAATGACGCACTTCTGTACGTGGCCCAATAATACATGGTGCACCAATATACGCAGATGGAAATACTGTCGCTGTCTTATGAATCCAAACATGTTTGGATACTTCTGTATATTCTTCCTTATCTAAGCTTTCACCTAGCTTTAGGATGAAATCCTTAATCCCAGAAAGAGCTTCCCATGGGTACGTAAATTGTAATAAATAGTCTTTCGCAGCTGTGTGTTCTAAATCATATAACTCATTAATACGGTACATAAATCCTCCTAATTTGTGGAATTATTGTTAGTTCCCTCAGGCAACGTTTCCTGGGAAATGGTTTCATCATTCATTACTTTATCAATCTCAGTATTAATAAAGTCTACTTGATTTTGGTACAGGTATACAACGGATAATACTTGATCCGGTGCGGATGCACAGTATTCGTTACCAGTATCACCATCAAGATGATACTTCACAATATTCCATTGGATATTCTGATCCAACTGTTTCTTACATAATGCATAAATCGAATCCGTAGAAACATTGGTCAAGAACTTGCCTTGCAAGGCGCTCAAAATATTATTAAACGAACTAATTAATTCTGGACTTAACAACTTATGAATAATCGCAGAGAGTACAATTTGTTGATGGAGATTACGATCAAAGTCACCGTTAGGCAAACTATAACGTTCACGCACATACTCTAACGCTAGCTCTCCATCAAGATGTAATGTACCCTGTGGATACGTACGGCCTGTAAAGTGTGTTGTAAATTCAAATGGATTATCAATATCAACACCATCAATTGCGTTAATAATATCTTCAAATGTCGTAAAGTTTACTAACATGTAGTAATTCACATCTGTCCCAAGTAAGTTACTAGCACCCTTTAATGTATTCTGAATACCATTTAAGCCAAGATGCGTTAATTTATCTTTCTGATTCTTATATGCAGGATTTGGAATATAAGAGTCACGTGGCAAGTTCGCAATCAAAATCTGATGTGTATTTGGATTTACCGTTACTGCGATATCTACGTCTGTTCTACCTTCCAAGCTTAACTCACCTGGCTGGTCATTTCCCGCGATAAAGAGGGTAAATGGTGTATTCGCAAGGTTTGTTTTATCTTCTGTTGCTTGGGTTGTTTCTACCTTGCGGAAATAACTACCTATCAGTTTTGTGTCTGTCTTAAAATTCTTGAATTCATCTGTCTCTAAAACTGTCGATAAATACGAATCACTCAGTAATAATACATCACCTTGATTTGTATATAAGTTCTTTACAGCAGACTGCACAGAACTACTGTTGACGGTCTTTAGATTATCATTCTTTAAATCCACCCGTAACTTCTCTAACGTATCGTTTTGATTATTTCCATCAACGCCTAAGGCAGTGATAAATTTTGCGTTTTGATATTCCGCTAACTTCATACTCTCTTTATACTGAGAGTTAGCGAAAACATCCTTGTGCTTGTCTTTATACGCATCTGTCATAACATAGATGCCAATTCTAACCTCATTGCCTAACACAGAAGAGAAGACATTACTCAAGCGGTCTGTATAGTACGGTAGTGCAATATTTACGATAATAAGCGCTACCGCAAGCACTGTGTTTACTACCTGTGCAAATACGTTATTCGGCTTCACCTTCGATGTTAGTAAGAATGTTAACCAATCAATCACCGCAAGTACAAGTACTACGATAATACTCCACTTCGTTGGAAACATTGGCATACGCCAGAATGTAATCGCAAATACAATACTCGCAAGGAAAAGTATCAACCATAAAAATCTTGCGCTGATATATCTCTTCTTACGTTTTTTCTTCTTTCGAATTACTCTGTTTGGATTTTGTTCCATCATAAATGTTTTCCTTATTTATGAAGCTTTTACCAGCTTTCCAACTAATACATATCTACCATCATCAACATCATAGGAACATGTCGATAACATTACAATTTGGTCTGTTGCCAAAACTGTCTCATCACTCTTAAATGTTGAGGCAGACACGAAACGATCAATATAGCTTAAGAATTCACTATCACTACCAAAGTCATATTGTACATAGTTACCCGTACCCGTTGTAGAATATCCTGCAATCGGATAAATCTTGTATGTACCACTTGGTGTCTGGAAAACCATTTCCTTATGACTATCATAGTAAGACTGTTCCTTATACTTTTCGATATCCGCAAACATCGAGTCATTTAACATATGGTGACCATAGATCACAGTATTCTTATGGCTGAAATCTCTTCCGTTGTTGTAATCAATAAAAACTGTTCCACTTAGATTGTATGTGCCATCAAATAAGTGGTCCAAGTAATAGCTATTGCCATACTTATTTTCATCTGTACTAGCACCAAACACAACCGGATAATCTACATTGGAGTTTGGAAGTGTAATCCAACCAGCACAATCTGGATTCTGCTCTAACAACTTCTGAAAGTCTAATGTAGAAGTTGTATCATCTTTGTCAGTATCCTTCTTAGTTGTAACGGCATTCTTACGTAAGTTATCATACGCATTTCCTGCTTGGTTATAACTTGCTAAACCTTTATATAACTGATAGCCAGAAAAAATCGCAACGCCTAGACATACAACCATAATGATATCAAGTGCGATTCTTCCCACTCTAGATAATTTCTTTTTATTCTTCTTTTCTTTCATATTAACCTCTGCAATATTTTACAGTCGATTGACTGACTGTGCAAGCATTCGCCAAATGCACGCAACTATGTAATAATAATACCATGTTAGGCGTAGACATCGTAGATATGCATCGTATTGACTTAGAAAAACCCATCATTTCACACGTTTTAACACAATCTGAAATGGTGGAATTCTCCTTAAAGCATACTACCACACAGAAAAAACAATACTTTGCGGGACGCTTTGCGGCGAAAGAGGCTATCTTCAAGGCAACCCAGGATAAAGATTACCTACAGTACAGTATCCTAAATGATGAAAGTGGAAAACCTTACATCAAAGACCATCCTGAACTTGAAGTGAGTATCTCCCATGACGCAAATATCGCAATCGCGATTGTTCAAGATGCACTACAGAAATAATATGATGTACCCAATAAAAAGTTCTCTTGTACAAAAGAGAACTTTTTATTCATGATCTTTCGGTATTTTTCGATAAATTAAATAAGCCCTAACAAACAATATAATTGTGATCAAAATGAAAGCTGTAAGGGGTGCTGATACCCAGGTATCATTCATATAAATTCCTGCCAAGTAGATCTTAGTAAAAAATTGTATTGTGATACCCATCAAAGTTAAAGCTGTTAAATAGAAACATAGAAATAATAACTTTTGTTTACTCATAAAACTCCCTTTCCAATTGTTTAAAATTCGACAAGTACTGGATGAATGACGCATAGAATGTAATTGTGGTTGATTCAAGTAAGTGTTATCTGTACCCATATTATACGCTCAAAAAAAGGAAAGCATATAACTTTCCTTTTTAACTAAGCTTTCTATTTAATGAGTCCGCTATTCTTTAACAGAATTTCAATATCCGTTCCCTTTGCGCGATTCAACACTTGATTGAGCACAAATTTTTCAATAAAGGATAATTCCTTTACTTCAGTAATTGGCTTCTTATCAATCGCATAGTAACATGCGCGCAATAATTCACGTACATCATACTTACTAGCCCAAACTTCAGGCACACCACGGTCAATATCTAAGAGTGTATAAACAGACTCCATACCTGTACGCATGGAATATTCCGTTGTAAAGATCGTATCTCTTGGTGTCTCCGCAAATTGACCGATAAAGGCAAAGTTTACTGCTCCATCTGGCACAACCTTTGGACGATCGGATTCTTTACGTGGTTGGAAGAACGCATTGATATATGGCATGAAACATGTCGTTGTATTACATGCGTCTTGTGCAAGAGAGGCAATCTTATCAGTTGGAACACCAATATGATATAACCACTCTTCACATACCTCGATACCTGTACAATCACGCATTGGCTTCTTGATATAGTTACCTTCTTTATTCGTATTTAATGCATATAGCCAAATTAATACGAGGCCTTTATCCTGAGACTTAAACTGTGGTTGACGGTTGATAGTCCAAGATAGATACCAGTTATCCGTACTATCTTTTACTGTAACAATACCACCTGTTGTAACTTTTCCTGTACGTGGGTCACGCTTGCAGATGTTTGTGATATAGCGAATGATTTCTTCATTGGAAGTAGCGACTGTCGCACTCATCCAGTTTGTTGCATTTACATCGGTACAGAAAGCTTCTGGGTTTCCATATTCGCCATGCATTGCTTGTGCTGCGATTGCTTTCCACATATCCCATGATTCCCCATAACCATTCTTTACATTTGATAAATCCGGAACATGTGTCTGATCTCCATAACAGGAAGTATCCGTACAACATCCATTGGTAATAAACACAAGGTCATCTTCAATTAAGTCAATGGATTGTTCAATTCCATCTTTCTTATATACGATTTGTCTAGCTATCTTCTTATTGCCACGTGTTTCAATCACAACATTCTTTACATCCATTCCGTATTCAATATGAACCCCATGATTCTCCAAATACTTCACAAGTGGTAAAATCATGCTTTCATATTGGTTATACTTTGTAAAACGCAAAGCGCTAAAGTCAGGCAATCCGTCAATATGGTGTACAAAGCGGCAAAGATAACGTTTCATCTCTAGTGCACTAGACCACTTTTGGAAAGCAAACATCGTCTGCCAATATAACCAGAAATTTGTATCCCAGAAAGAAGCTGGTAATACATCAGAAATCTTCTTTCCTTCCAGGCCCTTTTCAGGTGTTAAGAATAGTTTTGATAATGCCATTGCAGACTTCTTATCAAGTTTAAACTGTTTATCCGTGTGTGCATCCTCACCACAATTTACAGTCGCTCTACATAGTGAATAGTTTGGATCACGCTTATTTAACCAATAATACTCATCTAAGACAGATACATCCGGTGTTTCAATGGAAGGCACATCACGGAAGGTATCCCACATTACTTCAAAGTGGTTATCCATTTCACGACCACCACGCATGAAGAAACCTTTTGTGACATCCTTACGTCCATCACAACTACCACCTGCAAGTGTAGCCTTTTCTAATAAGTGAATATGTTCTCCACTCATCTGTCCATCACGGACAAGATAAAACGCTGTTGTTAAACCAGCTAGTCCTGTACCAATGATATACGCTGATTTCTTATCAACATCCTTTGGTTTTAAAGGTCTAGCAAATGACTCATAAGTTCCTGCTGAATAATACATATGAAATCCTCCTTCATCCATATGCATCATATCAACTCTATACGCTTTTTCATTTAGCAGGGAGCTAAAAAAGATAAAAGTTTTATCACTTTTCTCATTGTGATAAAACTTCATACTTTGATAAAAATTTTAATACTGAAATCTAGTTAACGAAGCCCGAATAGAACCTTTAATTAGCTTATTCAAGCGTTCTACAATTTCCTGTGGGTTCTCTTGCATATCCTCTTTGATCCAATCTAACATGATGCCGATAAAGATATAAGAATATGCTTGTACGATAAAGGTTTTATCTTCATCCCGTACGTTTAAGCCTTCCGCTTCTTCATTTACCACATTTAAAATTAGATCTTCCACAAGCGGTCGCAAATACATTTCTACCTGTTCACGATGAACACAGTGATAGACATTCATGATAAACGGTTTATTTGCCTGTACAGCTTCTAATATCTGTAGGAACCCCTGTTGCCAAGTATCATAGGTCTTCTTCTCATCTAACGCACGCTTTGCGTCTGTTAGACAAGCCCATTCAACCAAATCATAGATATCTTTGAAGTGATAGTAGAATGTCATACGATTCATACCACAGTCTTCCGTTAAATCACTGATTGTGATTTTCGATAATGGCTTTTTCAACAACAAATTCTTAAGTGATTGTTCCAAAGCGCGTTTCGTTACTTGTGACATACTACCTCCTTTTACAATCAGATGATAACTAGTAATTTTGAATCGTATTGATTGGATAAGATTCTTGCATTTGTCTTGCGACGATGTATTCATTCTCTGCTGTACGCAATAGAATCAGTGGCATCGTACGGCTTAAGAATAAGTGAATACCTTCAGTGACGGAGTACGCACCACAGTTATTGAAGGCTAAATAATCACCCTCATGCAAGCCCTGTAGCGTTACATCTCTGACTAGCACATCTGCAGTTGTACAAAGGCTACCACATAAACACCAATTCATTTCTGCTCTATCATCACATGCATGCAAGTGTTGAATGTGTGGCACTTTCATACCCATCATCTGTCCATAGTAGTTAAGATGATTCATACCTCCATCTACGATACAGTAATTTACACCTTCATTAGACTTACAATCCATTGCGCGTGTGAGGTATGTTCCACAGAATGTGGAATAGAATCTACCCATTTCAATTGTTAAATCAACAACCTCAGATAATTCTTTCAACTTTGCATGGATATTCTCAAGAGGTTTTAGTGTATCACTAAAATCATCCCCTTCAAATAATGGTACTGATAATCCTGGACCATATTCAATCTGTTCTACTTTACGATTGAATGTTGTTTGAATCTCTTTGATTAATTCCAACAACATATCCAACTCTTTGATTTGTTTATCGTTCTTCTTACGTTGTGTACCCGCAAAGTAGTGAATCCCCTTTACAATCACATTTGGATAGTTTTCTTCATTTGCATAGATTGAGAATAAATCTTCCTTGGACATACCAAACTGACTACCTGCATTCAAGCGTGGTAGAATTTCCACTTTCTTTTGGTACTTTCCAGCAATACGATTGACAATATCCATATGTAGTAGAGATTCCGCTGTGTAATGAATCACACCATATTCCATCGCATCTGTAACATCCACTTCTGTCTTATTGACACCAGAATATAAAATCTTAGTTGGTTCTACACGAAGTGCTTTACAGATAGATAACTCACCTGGACTACATACTTCTAACTTATCAGTAATCTCTGCCATCGTCGGAATCAAGAATGGATTTGCCTTGATGGAATAACATAGATGATACGCACCACCTACAATTTCCCTCATCTTTTTAACACGTTCTTTTACCGCTTCTAAATCAAAGATAAAACAAGGTGTTTGATAGTGTTCTGCGATATACTTTAGTTCTTTCTCTTGCATTATTCGATTCCTTCCATCTTCTTTAATACGGCACGATCAATCTTACCATTCTTTGTCATTGGCATTTCATCCAAGTGTACTAACTTGTTAGGTACCATATAGCTTGGCATAACGACCTTTAGCTCGTTATGTAATTCTTTTTGATCACGCTCACCTAACCAGAATAAATAAATACGTTTCTTGTTGTGGTCATAGATTGCACATGCACGCACAACACCACTACGCCCTTGTACTAGACTTTCAATTTCACCTAGCTCAATACGGTGTCCTAAGTGCTTGATTTGGAAGTCTTTACGTCCGATATAAACAAGTTCTCCTTGCTCATTGTATTTCGCAAGGTCACCTGTACGATACATGCGTTCATAGTACACAGTGTTTAATGGATTCTGTACAAATACAGCTGCTGTCTTTTCACCGTCATGATAATATCCTAACGCAAGACAAGCACCTGCCACACAGATTTCTCCACTTTCATTTGGTGTATCAACCAATTTATTTTCATCAGATAGTAAGAATACCTTCTCATTATCAAATGCTGAGCCAATTGGAATGATTTCATCCGCCGCATATTCGCGATTCTCTAAACGATAATATGTGCAGTTACATGTAATCTCAGTAGGTCCATACAGGTTGATAAACTCTGCCTTTGGACAATTCTTCATCCAGATATTCAAGTGCTTGATTGGCATAACTTCTCCACTGAACATCACCAAACGAATTGTCTCAGGATTACGATAACCAAATCCATTCATAATGGACACAAAGCACATTGCACTAACAGCCCATGTTAGTACAGTTACCTGATGGTCACATAAAAAATCCATCAAGTGTGTTGGGTTACTAAAGAATTCACGTGGAATCAGTTCTACTCTAGCACCCACGTAGATACTACTGTAGATATCTTTAACAGACACATCAAAATCAAACGGTGCTTGGTTGGCAATACGATCATCAGTACAAATTCCAGATACCTTTACAAATTCTGGAATAAAGTCAATAACAGATCCATGTCCAACAACAACACCCTTTGGCACACCAGTGGAACCACTGGTAAAGTTTACGTAAAGAGGGTCTGTACTAGCAGCTTGTTTACGAATCCCTGCAAGCATGTTTTCATCAATGATACCTTCATTGATGATATCTTCAACCTTTAAAATAGTAACTGCAGTCCCTAATTTTTCACGTGCTTCCTCATAGAAACGTTCATTACTCAAGATTACTTTCGGACTTAATACTTCAATGATTTTTTCCACACGACCAATTGGTTGTCTTGTGTCAATCAGAGAATAAAATCCACCTGCATATACCGCACCATACATTGCGGCTAGCGTTGTATTACTCTTTTCCATATACATCGCAACCGCCTGGCGAGGTTGAATATATCTCGCAAGTTTAGTTCCAAGAATCTTGGCATCTTTTACTAACTCTTCGTATGTCATCTCTGCGGTTTCATCTGCGACCGCAATCTTACCTGGATGTTTTTGGCAAGAGGCTTCTAGCCACTCAAGAATATTCTTTGTCATAGTTTTTACTCCTAACGTATCTATTTTACTATGTTCATTGATTTTTGAATGTAAAATTTATCTGAAAACACAAAATGGAGGATTCCTCCATTTTTAGCAATTAAAATATACAAACAACATGCGGTCTTTACCGTTCATGTCTTTGCGTATTTCATAGCGAGCATCCGGTAACATTTCTTCAACCAGCTTACTCATACGTTCACGCTGATCCCAACCCATCTCAAAAGCCATAAATGCTTTCTCGTTGAGAACTTTCTTACAATCCTTAAAGATCATGCGATAGAACTTTAGTCCATCCTCACCACCAAATAAGGCAACGTGGGGTTCAAAGTCCACAACAGAAGTTTCCATCTGTTCGTCCTGTGGGATGTATGGAGGATTGGAAATTAATACATCCAAGTGACGATTTGCGTCAATTAACGGTTGTAACATATCCCCCGCCGTAAAGTCGATGTCCACTTCGTTATTTTTCGCATTCTGACGTGCAGTGACTAACGCTTCTTCACTGATATCCGTAGCGTGCATCTTTACACGGCTCTCTTCTTTTGCGACTGTAATCGCAATGGCACCAGAACCTGTTCCAACATCCGCACATTCTACCGTTTCCTGTGTTGGGAAGATTTCATCAATACGAGATAATATCAATGCACAGAGTTCCTCTGTTTCACAACGTGGAATTAATACATCTTCATTGACAATCATCTTATATCCATAGAACCATGAATAGCCTAATACATGTGCCATTGGTTCCTGTTTCAAGATTCTTTCCATGCCTGCATGGAACTCGCTTGCGAGTGCTTCTGGCATCTCGTCATCGATATGCATAAACAAATCATAGCGTTCACGTTGAGAGATTTCTAGAAGATATGCCATAACCGTTTCTGCAGGAATATCATTTTTTAGACACTCTTTTTCGTATTGCTTGATTGTTTTCGCAAATGTACTCACAACTGTGTCTCCTCGAGTTTTCTCTTTTCTTCTTCTGCTAGTAAGCCCTCAATGACTCCATCAAGCTTACCTTCCATGATACGGTCTAACTGTGTAATTGTTAAACCAATACGGTGGTCTGTTACACGGTTTTGTGGGTAGTTATATGTTCTAATCTTTTCTGAACGATCACCAGTACCAATCTTGGCACGGCGAATCTTACCAGCCTCTTCTTCCTGAATACGTTTGAGTTCTTCGTATACACGTGCACGAATTAAGCGCATTGCAGTCTCACGGTTTTCAATCTGTGAACGTCCATCTTGACAGTTTACTGTAATACCTGTTGGAACGTGCACAATACGTACGGCAGAATCTGTCTTATTGATATGCTGACCACCGGCACCAGAAGCACGGTGTGTTTCAATTGTTAAGTCCTTTGGATCGATTTCGATATCGGTATCTTCCGCTTCAGGTTGACATAGTACTGTTGCGGTAGAAGTATGAATACGTCCCTGTGTCTCTGTCTTTGGAACACGCTGTACACGGTGTACACCAGATTCAAACTTCAATTCCTTATACACATCTGTTCCCTTTACAGAGAAGATAATCTGCGTATATCCACCTGCTTCACTGACAGAAGCTTCCAGAACCTGCACCTTCCAACCCTTGCTTTCTGCGTACTTACTATACATACGATATAAGTCACCAGCGAAGATATTGCCTTCATCTCCACCAGCACCACCACGGATTTCCATAATGACATCATGGTCATCATCCGGATCACGTGGCACAAGTAGGTGCTGAATTCTTTCTAACAAGGCTTCACGTTCTGGTTCACACTCATCCTTTTCCATACGCGCCATCTCTTTGAGTTCAGGATCATTCTCCTTTAACATCTCATCTGCTTGGGCAATACGAGAGTCTAACTCTAAAAGTTGATGGTAAGCCTCAACAGGCTGTGTAAGTCTTGCCTGTTCTTTGGATAATTTTGTAAGGAGCTTAGGATCTGACATTACCTTTTCATCCATCAGCTTCTCTACGATTTCTTTATATTGTTTTTCTATTTCACTTAATTTTGTTCTAACTGCGTCCATAGTATTCTCCACATATTTTCCATAACAACTTTAACATAGATTATATTCTTTGTATTCAAAGAAAAAGGTCCGGAATTATACCGGACCGGCTTTATTTCATACCGTACTTCTTATTGAACTTCTCGATACGTCCTTGAGCCTGTGCGAATCTCTGACGTCCAGTATAGAATGGATGGCAGTTTGAGCATGTATCTACTTTGATTTCAGATAATACAGAACCTGTTTCGAATTCTGCACCACAGCTTGTGCATACTACCTTCGCCTTGTGATAAGTTGGATGAATATCTTTTTTCATTTTTTATCTCCCTTCTGCCTTAAGCCTCCGATTGGCTTAAAGAAAGTGCTAAATTGCCTATTTATACTACCATAACAATTTTTTTCGTGCAATCTTTTTATTCAATAGTTTCACGCCAAATCACTGCACCTAGATTTTTTAACTTCTGGTCGATTTCAGCGTAACCACGATCGATGTGATATACATCATGGATTTCTGTGACACCTTCTGCTAGTAGACCCGCCACTAACATCGCTGCACCACAGCGTAAATCGGTCGCAACGACCTTCGTTCCAAACAAGGAACTAGGACCCTTGATACTAGCAGAACCTGTCGATACTTCAATATCTGCGCCCATACGTTGTAACTCTCCACAATGTTTGAAACGCTCTATATAGATTGTCTCAACAACCTTAGACTCACCATGTGCTTGTGTCATCAGTGTGGTAAGTGGTTGTTGTAAGTCCGTCGCAAAGCCAGGGTATGGTCTTGTGGTTACATCCGTCGCAACCAGTTTATCCGTATGACGGATCGTAATACGGTCTACATCGATATCCATATCGACACCCATCTCCTGTAGCTTAGAAGTTAAGGCATCTAAGTGTTGCGGGATAATATTCTTGATCACCATCTTCTTCGCACATGCGGCTGCGATGACCAGGAACGTACCCGCCTCGATGCGATCTGGGATAATTTCATGGAAACATCCCATTAACTTATCAACGCCATCGATTGTGATGACATTTGTACCGGCACCACGAATATGTGCACCCATCTTATTTAATAATGTCGCAACGTCGATGATTTCTGGTTCCTTCGCTGCATTTTCAATCGTTGTACGCCCCTTTGCGTATACAGCAGCCATCATAATATTGATAGTTGCGCCGACACTTGCGATATCCAAGAAAATCTTCGCACCCTTTAATTCCTTAGCTTCAATCGTATAACAAGCCTTATCATACGTAACTTTAGCACCCAAGGCTTCAAAACCCTTTAAGTGTAAGTCAATTGGTCTTGGGCCCAAATAACATCCACCAGGCATCTTCATGCATACACGACCAAATCTACCTAACAAAGCCCCCATGAAATAGTATGATGCACGAAGTTTTGTGACTGCGTCATCTACTAAATCAATGTTTTGGATATTTGTAGGGTCAATAATTAAATGATCAGAAGAACGTGCTTCAACTTGAACTCCTAATAAATTTAAAATCTTTGTTAGGGATTCAACGTCCGCAATCTGTGGAACCCCAACAATTGTGACTGGTCCATGAGCCAGTACAGTAGCAGGAATCAGCGCTACTGTCGCATTCTTCGCACTAGAGATTGTGACTTCTCCCTCTAGCGTATGTCCACCTTCAATTTTAATTACTTCCGGCATAGTTATTTTCCTTTCTGATCAGCTCTGTCAGCTCGTGTATATCCTTTACAAGTATATCTGCTTTTGATTGATCCTGGTAGAAGCGATTGTCAATTCTAGCAACCGTTCTTATTCCCGCTGAGATACCAGCTTGTATCCCTGCGGTACTATCTTCATATACCAAGCACTCTTCTTTGCGTACTTGTAGTGCCTCTTGAGCTAGTAAATAAATATCTGGATATGGTTTTGAACGTTTGCAGTTTTCACCACTTTCGATAAAGTCAAAGTATTCCAAGATTCCCATCTCGTGAAGACTTGTGACAATCAAGTCATATGAGGATGCAGAACATACTGCTAACTTTAAGCCCATCTCTTTCATCTGTTGTAATGCTTGCGGTACACCTGGAAACATAATTTCCTTAAAATGGATTGGATGTTCTACATTGAAGTATCTTTCGTTATTCTCACGAATTACATCAAGAGGAACTTTTCCGTCTAACATGTCATACAACATCTCATAGGTTGTCTGCATTGTTGTACCGATGATTCGGTAAATATTCTTAGCAGGCCCATCATAACCATACGCACGCATCTGCGCAACTGTCCCCTGCATATAAAAGTATTCACTATCGTAAAGAATACCATCCATGTCAAATAATACCGCTTTTATCATATACAGCATTTTACATGAATTTTCGTATCCATTCTAGATGTATGCAAAAGTTTGCGTCACCATTATACAACGAGATATAAAAAAAGAGGCCCATGTGAGCCTCTATATCACTCAATTTGTAATTAAGCTTTGTCAGCGGAACCGAATTGGTTAACCATTTCGATTACCTTAGCAACGATTGCGTCAGCACCTGGTTTGAGTAACTTACGTGGGTCAAAGCCCTTACCCTGTTGGTCCTTACCAGCTTCGATGTATTCACGAGTTGCCTTAGCAAATACAATCTGTAAGTCTGTATTTACGTTGATCTTAGATACACCCATTGTGATAGCCTTATGTACTTGGTCAAATGGGATACCAGAACCACCGTGTAATACTAATGGCTTGCCATTTACAGCAGCATCAATTTCTGATAATCTTTCGAAATTTAATCCTGCCCAGTCTGCTGGATAAACACCGTGGATGTTACCGATACCTGCAGCTAAGAAATCAACACCTAAAGAAGCGATTTCTGCACATTCCTTTGGATCAGCTAATTCACCATTAGATGTAACGCCATCCTCTGTACCACCGATACCACCAACTTCACATTCTACAGAAACACCCTGTGAATGAGCTAACTTGATGATTTCCTTTGACTTCTCTAAGTTCTCTGCGAAATCGTAGTGAGAACCATCAAACATTACAGATGTGAAACCTGCTTCGATGCAAGCCTTAGCACCTTCAAATGTTCCGTGATCCAAGTGTAAAGCAACTGGAACTGTAATACCCATATGGTCATGAATGTTCTTAACCATATCTGCACACTGCTTGAAACCACACATATACTTCGCTGCACCTTCAGAAACCTGAAGAATGACAGGAGAGTTTGCCTGCTGGCAAGCAGCTAAGATAGCCTTTGTCCATTCCATGTTATTGATGTTGAACGCACCAATTGCATAATGACCTTCATGAGCCTTTTCAATCATTTCTTTTGCTGAAACTAATACCATGAGATTATTCCTCCTTATTTAGCGTTTCCATATTAAACTATTTCCAAACATTTTTAAAGTAGCATGATAAAAAAAGGCTGTTTTTTCAGCCTTTTCTCATTTAATTATCGAATGCGTCATCGCCCTTTGGTAAATCTAGACCAGCAACTTCAATTGGCTCATCTAATTCATCATCCTCAAGTTCGATTTCAGAAGTATCGATATGAACTTCCTCAAACTTACGACGGTTACGTAAATCCCACTTGTTATTTTCTAAAGAAGCAAACCTATTATCCAACATCAAGTCACTATAGAATTGTGCCTTTTTACGTCTGATTTTATCCTCAGGAATATCCATTGTCTTTGCAACTTCATCCCAGATCTTTGAGAAATCTACTTCTCTTTTTCTTTTTTTCAGCCAATTGTAGGCTACGTCCGTCATAGTCTCATTATTAACCATTGTAAATCTCCTTTATACAAATGCATGTTATGCTTGCTTCGCCATGGCACTATACCCCAAGTTCCAAATAAAGTCAAATATTTTTTATTGGGGTAAATTCCCAATATAATTTTTGGTGAAGTATGACCTCGTCATTCGATAATAACTGATACTCAACAGACCAGTACTCATCACATTTTTCCGCATGACAAAGCCTTGTCTGCATGTACATCTTTCCATACTGCGAGTCCACAGTACTTTCCCCATCCTTGTTATCATAGAGGGTGATTTTTGTATGAACATCTGCTTTACGCTCAAAAGAAATCAAATCATCCCCAAAATACACTTGATGAACTCCACCATTATCCCCTTCGCAATAGCGTAATGTATTTCCATCATATAATGCGTTCGTTTCCAATAAAATCTGTTTCTTATCTTCCAACAAATCATGTTGTGTTAGTTTAACTGATATTCGCATATTCACCTTCCGTGAATGATTATATGCGAACTTGCCTTCCTGTCAACCTTTGAGCACATTAAAAAACTCCCACAGAAATCCATGGAAGTCAGTGTATCAAATTATTCGTAAGTAGCGATGAGATATAGTGTTCTTGAACTAAAGCCATCGACTGCGAGCGGAAGAGACAGGATTACCTTTTCGTTATTTTCATTTTCCTTATAAATACCTACGTGATATGTCTTGCCAAACTCTACATCAAACGCAAAATTGATATCTGTAGCGTAATAATTCTTGTGCTTTGCTACGATACCATTTTCCGTTATTTGGAAACTGCCAACGAATGTATGATGACCCGGTTCTAACGCTACGATTGTATCTAGCATTTGGCCCTTAACTGGATGATATAAAGCCGCATCTTGACCATCAATTTTCGAAACATTTCCATACAAGTGCACGATTGCCTTCGTTGTATTTTTCTCAACAAGTTGTGCTTCCACCTTCTTACGCATCATCTGAATCGTAATAGATACCACAAAAGCCACCGCCCAAATAATAACCACGGCGATTATCATATACATTTGGTTCATATTTCACCTCGCAAAAATTCTAAAGTATTTTTCATAAGTATTATTATACAAGAATCCTTCTAATATTTATGTACAAAATGTAGTAATTTATTTGTACTTGTTGCTATTTGAAACAATTTATTATTTTAAAACCTCAATTCCTTTCGGATAATATACGCTAAATACATCATGGACAGGTCCATGTACTAAACTATATACAATATTCGATGCGTTCGACATTTCCACAATCGTTCCATCCTTTTTCTTCACCCAAACCGCATCACCTCTACTATCTGTATAAGGCTCATATGGCATTTGATATACCTCATCCTTTGACCAATAGTAGACTAGATTATATCCAGCTTTCTTCAGCTGATGACGTAACTTCCGGTTGTTAGATGGATTACTTTCAGAGTATGCAAATAATTTACGATCACGGATACGTAAGGACAAATCACGCACGATAGGATCCTTATGTTCACATAACATCGAAAAGCCATAACTAAATGCATATTCATCTAACATAAAGTACTGTTTTAAAGAAATCTTCTTGCCTGTTAAAACAGGTTTAAATAATGGAATGATTGAAGGATCACTCACACTCTTTAAATCCCTCAAACGCTTAAAGAGTAAATGTAAAATGGTCTCAAAACTACGTGCTACTGGATGATAATAAATCTGCCAATACATGTGATATCTTGCCATGATGTAATTTTCAACTGCGTAGACACCACTTTCTTTAACTACCAGACGATTTCCATCTACTACACGAAGCGTACGTAAGATTCTCTCCAAATCAAACTCACCATACTTCGTCCCTGTAAAGTACGCATCACGCAACAAATAATCCATACGATCCGCATCCAGTTGTGAACTAATCATTTGTACCAATAATGGATTTTTACTCTTATGACGAATGACATCCGCAACATCCTTCGCTAGACCCTTAGCACTAGCTTCTAGTATCTTCGTAATCTCCGTATTCTCTTCGATGATGCGACAGGTGAATACTTCATGCGATGTTCCACTAACAGCTTCAAACGCATGGCTATAAGGACCATGACCAATATCATGCAACAGACCTGCTAACATGATTGTTACCTTATCATACTCATTTAATGCATTTACAATATCCGGAACTTCTGTCACCATACGACGCACGATTTCATACACCCCAAGGGAGTGAGAAAAACGAGTATGTTCTGCACAATGATATACAACATATGCTCCACCCAATTGACGGATGCGACGTAAGCGTTGAAACCAACTGCTATTGACGATATCCCATACCACCTGTAAATCAATATGTACATAGCCATGTACCGGATCACGTAACACTTTCACTTCTGATGTTTTCGCAAACATGAGCTAGCCCTCCTTTACAAGGAGTACAACTGCCTGTGCTTGTACACCTTCCGATTTTCCAACAAATCCTAAACCTTCTCCACGTGTTGCTTTCACACTAACACTATCCAAATCACATACAAGTGCTCTAGCAATGTTTTCTCGCATTGCCATAATATGTGGTGCCATCTTTGGCTTTTCAATCATAATAAGACTATCAACATTTCCAATCGTATAACCACGCTCGCGCATCATTACACCAACCTGCGCAAGAATCTTGATAGAATTGGCACCTTCCCATTTAGGGTCAGTATCTGGGAACCATTTTCCAAGATCACCTAACGCAAGTGCACCAAGGATAGCTTCCGCAACCACATGACATAACGCATCCGCATCACTATGGCCAACAAGACCCAAGTCTGATGGAATCTCCACACCACCCAAAATGAGTTTACGTCCTTCTGCGAGACGATGAATATCCGTTGATTGTCCTATTCTCATATAATCCCCCTTGTATCGGATTGTTCTTTACCAAAAATATTTTGCCTATATTAATCATAAGATGTTGCGGAATGAAATTAAAGGAAAAATCTGATAAACAGCCATATTTTATGCGATTATTCCTATGTTCATGAGGATTTCTATCCATTTCTTTAACAATCTAACTATAATAGAATTATGAAAATTCAGATTCCAGAATATATTCAAGTTCTTATCGATTTGTTAAATCAAAATCACTATAACGCCTATGTTGTCGGTGGCGCAATTCGCAATGCTTTACTAGGACTGCCGATTCATGACTATGATCTAACAACAGACGCAACCCCAGATGAAATGCTACAGGCATTCTCATCATATAGACTATTTAAGACGGGTATTCAGCACGGTACGATTACTGTACTTTCTAATGGACAACCTGTTGAAATCACAACATTCCGTAGTGAGAATACCTATGAAGACCATCGTCATCCATCCACAGTCTCATTCTCCAACAACATCGAAGAAGACTGTAAACGACGTGACTTTACGATTAACGCACTCTGTTATAACAAAAGCGAAGGCTTAATTGATTTCTTTGGTGGTATTGAAGATTTACAGCATAAAATTATACGTTGTATTGGTAATCCTCATGAACGCATTGACGAAGATGCCTTACGTATACTCCGTGCTTTACGCTTTGCAGGAAGACTCTCATTTACAATTGAGGAAAACACCGCAACTGCGATACATAAACAAAAACAATTACTACACTATATCTCAGAAGAACGCATTCATAATGAATGGGTTGGCATCCTAGAGACAAATGCCCTCTCTTCTATCCTTACAGAATATAGTGATATCATACAGGTATTTATTCCTGAATTAAAAGAATATATCATCCAGGACAGTTTAGCCTCAATCAATCAATCTCCGCTTAACGCAAATATCCGTATGGCAATTCTACTCAAAGATATTTCTAACGCAAAAGAAATCTTAGAACGCCTGAAATACTCAGGTGCAGAACAAACTGTCATCCTGAGTTGTATTCGAAATTCAGAATACAAACTTTCTTCAAAGATTGAACTAAAACAGTTCTTATCTACTCTCAATATCCCATTTAATACCTATCACCAATATCGCACAGCGATTGATCCTAATTATCAAAGAGAGAACATTCATGCATACTATCAAGAAGTACAGAACATGCATGAACCCTATCAATTAAAAAATCTTGCGATAAACGGAAATACCGTTAAAGAACTCGGCTATCAAGGAAAAGATATCAAAGATATCTTACAAAGATGCTTAAATGCAGTTATTGAGAACCCAGAAAATAATACAATTGAATATTTAATTAACATGATAAAACGCACCTCATAGTGCGTTTTATTTTTTTAAAATGATTTTTGATAGGCAATACGCTTATCCCCATTATCCAGGTATATTGTTCCGCATGCATGGTAACCTAGTTTGGTTAAAAATATACGCATTGGAATATTATCATGGTGTGTATCAATACGAATATCCTGTAGTTGATGTTCCCTCGCAATCTTTTCCGCAAACTCCATCATATAACAGGCAGCACCCTTACCCTTGTAGTCTTTACGAACCGCAATGCGATGTACAGCGACATAAGGATGATCATTCAACCATTGACCACCTTCTATATAATCATAACTTGGCTCGTGTCCAGCAACAATATATGCAGTACCAATGATATTCTCATCTTCCACAAGAACATAACCATTTCCTATTTTTATGTCCTGGGAAATAACGTCTTCACTTGGATAACCATCTTGCCATTGCGGGATTCCATTAGCACGCATACTTTCTTGCGCCTCATGAATCACACACATTATTTTTTCAATGTCTTCCATTCTACTTTTGCGAATTTTCATACTGCTCAACTACTGCTTCTAACTTTGAATTCACGTCTGCCCCAACAAGGTCAATACCATCGGCGCAATAATACCTTACATCATCAATCTTCCAGAACTCTTTGCATAAAGTTCGAACATATGAGATTGCACAATCATTTTTAGGCACATATCCACCAGCTGTCAATATAAGCACTAGTTTCTTTGCCTGACAAAGACTATAGTACTCTCCCGCTTTATTCAAATCAAAAGTTAACCCTTGTGTACAGACAAGTTCAAGATAATCATGCAGTACTGCAGGTAATCCAAAATTCCAAAACGGTGCCGCAATCACAATTTCATCAGCTTTAGCAAATTGCTTTGCATAACGATACATTTCATCTTGAAAATCATGGCTACGAGAATCCTTACAATACTTCTCTAAAGATGCTTTTTGAAGTGGTCGTATATTTTCTTCACCAAGATTCAATGTTTCCACAGTATCTGTAAGAGTTGATAAATACTTCTGTGCCAAGTCATGTGTTCTTGAATTTTCACGGAATGCCGCATTTACAAATAATATTGTCATACTATTTCCTTTCCCAAATGATAAAAGAAAGCAGGTCACCCTGCTTTATAGTTTCTTGAATTGTTCGATGTCCAATACAAAGATTGTCGCTCCACCGATTTGTACTTCAACCGGGAAGGATGCATATCTTCCAACGTCATATGATGCGGTAGATGGGACAATTTCTGTACGACGTTTTGCTTCTTCGCCGATGACTGCGATACATTTATCTACAAGCTCATCTTCCGTACCAACGATAATCGTTGTATTTCCAGCACGTAGGAATCCACCAGTCGTTGCTAAACGTGTCATATAGAAATTATTCTTCGTAAGTGCAGCAGAAACTGCAGATGCATCATCATTGGATACAATTGCCAAGATTAGTTTCATAAGAGCCTCCTATTGTTACCCCTATTTTATCATGATTCACTGTGAAAATGAGATGAATTATACATTGAAACGGAAGAAGACAACATCTCCATCCTTCATTAAGTACTCTTTACCCTCTAAGCGCATCTTACCATGTTCCTTAACAGATTGTTCTGTACGATATTCCATTAAGTCTTCATAGCTATAGATTTCCGCACGGATAAATCCCTTTTCAAAGTCTGTATGGATAACACCTGCACACTGAGGGGCTTTCATACCCTCGTGGAAAGTCCATGCGCGGCACTCTGGTTCACCGACCGTAAAGAATGTTCTTAGACCTAACAAGTGATAAGCAGCACGAATAATCTTATCCAAACCAGATTGCGCAATTCCTAGGTCCTGCATGAATGCAATCTTCTCTTCTTTATCAAGACTAGAAAGTTCTTCTTCCATCTTTGCACAGATAGCAATACATTCACTACCTTCATTTGCCGCAAATGCTTTTACCTTTTGGTAGTATGCATTACTTTCAGGATCACCGATTTCTTCATCACTCATATTCGCAACATAGATAACCGGCTTCGATGTAAGTAAACCATAGTTCTTTAAAACCTCGCGGTCAGAATCTTCTAAGTCACCTAGCCGTACTGGTGTTCCTGCCTCTAATAACTTTTCAAACTTCTGCAATGATGTATATTCAGCTACCGCATCTTTATCCTTGGATGTCTGTGCCTTTTTAGCAACCTTACTAATACGATTCTGGACTGTATCCAAATCACTTAAGCAAAGCTCTAAGTTAATTTCTTCAATATCACGAATTGGGTCAACAGAACCTTCTACATGCTCGATATTACTATCATCAAAACATCTTACAACGTGAACGATTGCGTCTGTCTCACGAATATTCGCTAAGAATTGGTTTCCTAAACCTTCACCCTTTGATGCACCTTTCACAAGACCTGCGATATCTGTAAATTCGAATGTTGTGTAGATTGTCTTCTTTGGATGGAAGAGTTCTACGAAGTCATCCATTCTCTTATCGGGAACTTCTACCACACCAACGTTTGGATTGATGGTTGCGAATGGATAGTTCTCCGCTAGGACCTGGCTGTTTGTAATTGCATTAAACAAAGTTGATTTACCAACATTTGGTAAGCCAACGATACCTGCTGTTAATGACATATATGAAATCCTCTTTTCTTTCCTCTTATTCCTGTGGTGCTTTTTCAATAATCTTCTTTAGCTTACGCTCAAATTCATGTCTTGGAAACATCACGACCGCACCACAACCTAAACACTTGATTTTAATATCCGCACCCATACGAATCACTTTCCAATACTTGGACTTCTTGCATGGATGTTCCTTTTTCATTTCAACTGTATCATTTAGATTAAAATCACTAATCATAGTCCCTGCCTCTTTTCATACGCAGTAATTGTATTTTGCAATAACATGCAAATAGTCATCGGACCAACACCCTTTGGTACAGGTGTAATCGCACCTGCCTTAGGAGCTACAGATTCAAAATCTACATCACCGCATAAATGACCATCAACACTATTTACACCAACATCGATGACATACGCACCTTCTTTAACATATTGAGCATCAATCATCTTTGGCTTACCCACTGCAACAATCAAGATATCTGCTAAGTTGGTAAGTTCTTTTAAGTTTGCTGTATGGGAGTGACAGATTGTGACTGTCGCATTGGCATTTTGTAATAGACGAGCAACTGGTGTTCCTACTAATTTAGAGCGACCAATCACCACCGCATGTTTACCCTTTGGATTACATCCCATACGCTTGAGAAGCTCCATAATACCAAGTGGTGTACATGGCACAAAGGATGGTTGATTCATAAAGAATCTTCCAAAATTCAATGGATGTAATCCATCCACATCCTTTTGTGGGTCAATACAAGCTATCGCCCTATCCTCATCAAACCCTTCAGGTAATGGTAGTTGAATCAAGATACCATCAACTGTATCATCACTCGTACAATCACAGATTGTCTTCTCTAGTTCCTCTTGAGAGATAGAAGAAGATAAACGAATGGTATTAGTTTTAATTCCAACTGCTGCACACGCCTTCTCTTTTCCACGTACATAAGACTCAGACGCTGGATTATCTCCTATAAGGATAACCGCAAGACATGGCGTTCTCATCCCCTTAGATACCCAAGACTCCACCTTTGAACGCATATTTTCTTTTAGTTCGGCAGATAATTCACTACCGTAGATAATTTTTGTCATTTTAAATCCTCCGAATCCAGCCATATTGTGATTGGTCCATCGTTGAGCAGTTCAACTTTCATATCTGCCGCAAAGATACCCTCTTCCACTTGTAGACCATAACGTCTTAATACTTTATTGAAGTACAGATACATCGCTTTGGCATGCTCAGGCTTTCCAGCCCCATCAAAACTTGGTCGATTACCCTTTTTGCAGTTTGCGAATAACGTAAACTGTGAAATAGATAAAATCGCACCTCCTACTTGTTGTAATGCTAGATTCATCTTTCCGTTTTCATCATCGAAAATACGCATTTTGGCAATCTTATCTGCCATTTTTTCTACAACTGCTTCCGTGTCATCATCCTTGATTCCAACCAACAATAGGAAACCCTGTTCAATTTTCCCATTTACTACGCCATCAATGGTAACACTGGCATGTTTTACTCTTTGAATTACTGTTCTCATATCGATAAAAATTATATCAGATATTGTAATAATGTTGCCGCATAATCACAAAAGAGCATATATTTTCTCTTATATGCTCCTATAAATAATCAAAATTTATCCACTTATACAGTTATTACTAAATTTTAGAAACTATGGTTTCGTCTTTCCCATTCCATAATTCGTATGTCATATCCGCAAAAGGAATATATTCTCTATCATGCGTAACACTAATAATTGTCTTTCCATCTTTTGATAGTTCTTTGAAATACGATAAAATCAACTGCGTATTTTCATGATCTACATTTGACGTAATTTCATCCAATAAATATATCTCTACATTTCTCAATAACGCTCTTGCGATACACAAACGCTGTTTCTGTCCAGTAGACATAATTTTACCTGCTTCATAAATATCAGTATCCAAAGCATCATCCAACGAGGAAACATAGTCTTTCATATTCACCGTTTTTAATACTTCCCAAATCATTTCATCTGTAATTGTATCGCTACTAACCGTTAAATTACTGCGAATACTACCTGGGAATAAAGAAGGTGATTGTGATAAATAAGCTACTTTACTTCTTAAATCATGATTATCAATATCCTTCAGTGATATATCATCAACCATGATTTTACCTTCATACTCTGTATAGAACTTTTCTATCAGTTTTAAAATTGTACTCTTTCCGACACCACTTTCACCCAATATAACAGTCCATTTATGCGCCTGTAATTCTAGTGTCAAATTTTTTAGGACAGGTGTATTTGTATATTGAAAATTCACTTTATGAAAATGAATTGCTTGTTCAAATGAAAATGGATGCTGATTTGTAGAGATATCAGAATCTAATTCAAATAATTCTTTTGTCTTTGTAAATTCACCTTCAAACTTTCCTTTTTCAACTTCTGTTGAGAATATTGTATGTAAATAGGAATACAACAACTCACAATAGCTTACAACAGAAATAATCGTTCCGACTGTAAGTTTTGTTGTATACATCATCAATAATGCAACGATACCAAATGATAGCCCGGTAAATAGAGAGGTCATAAAACCATTGATCCATACACCTGCTAAAGATTCCATCGACGCTACACTTCCCCAAACAGAAACAATTCCATCATTATTCTTTTTAATCTGATTGATATAAAATGTCTCAAGGTTGTTACTCTTGATATAGTCTATATTCTTAAACATGTCTGCTTTTAACTGATTGTTCTTTGCATTCTTTTCAAGAACGTTATTTACTAAACTCTCCAACTTGCTATGAATATATCTAACCGGAATAATACTAAGCGGTAAGAATAATATTTGGAATATTCCTATCACAGGGTGATAAGAACACAAAATTATAAAGATGATGATTGAAGATAGAATTGCACTATAGTAACTAGGAATATCTTTGATATAGAACAATAATAAGTTAGAGAGTTCTCGACCTGATTCCGTCAGTAACTCAATAGAATTATGCGTATCAAAAAAACGGAGTGGTTGATGAATAATCTTTTCCATCAGTTGAATTGCATACTCATTTCCTTTGTTTCTTGCAAATACAATCGTAAAGTAATTAAAAATTGATTTTACACATATATGCAATAGTGGTATTGACACAAATATTAGAATACTAATGATAATTGTATGCATGTTTTTCTGCGGAATGACTGTATCAATGATATATTGCATTAATCTTGGGGATACTAGACTAATGATTTCTGATAAAACACAAAAACCAAATGCAACTACTGCATATTTCAACGTGGATTTTTTTATGATCCTTTCTAGTTGTGACATGTCTACCTCTTATTATCTAATTCTTTCATTATCATTATTATATTTTATGTAAGATAATACAACCCAGAAAAAAACATCGCACTTCTTCGTACGATGTTATTCAATATAAGAATTTATTGCAGAATTGGCAATCGATAAGAGAATACTTGCGATAAACGCTGATGGAAATCCCGTAATATACGAACCCGGCGCAAAACTAAACGCTGTTGCGAGTACAACCGCATTGATGACCAATGAAAATAATCCAAAACTCAAGAATGTAACTGGTAAGAAGATTAACTTCATTAGCGGCTTCAGAGTCGCATTTAAAATCATTAGTACAAAAGCAATCGCAAATAACGCATTCGGTGTTGCGATGTATATAGATCTCATGAGGTAATCAATTACCCAAAGCGAAATTACATTCACGAGTAAAGCCGTTATAAATTTCTTCATTTTTTGCTCCTTTTCATCTGAAAATATAGAACGCCTAATGCAGCTACGAGTATCAGGATAATTACCGATACAACATCTAATATACGCATAACATAAGCTCCTTTACAATATGATTATTTTACCATACTTGTAAATATAGGAATACTAGTTATTCCTTAACATGAAGAAGTCGAACTGCGTTAATAACGCATAAAATTGCTACTCCTGTATCCGCAAAAATTGCCATCCACATATTCGCAATACCAAATGCACCCAATACTAATGCAAGCACTTTAATCGCAATTGCGAAGACAATATTTTGATTTGCAATACGTATAATTCTCTTTGCCTGCCGAATAGTTGTGTCAATCTTATTTAGATTATCATCCGTGATGATGACATCTGCTGCTTCAATTGCCGCATCACTACCAAGAGAACCCATCGCAAAACCAATATCTGCACTTCTCATCACCGGCACATCATTAACACCATCACCTACAAATGCGACCACGCCATCTTTCTTGACAGTATTCACGCATGTAATCTTATCTTCTGGTAAACAACCACCATATATAGAATCGATATCCAGTTCTTTACCTACTTCTTGACAGATTTCTTTCGCATCACCAGACACCATCATGCAAGCATGATTCTTGTTTAAGTCCCGTATTGCATTGGCTGCATTTTTCTTAACCGTATCATTCAATAAAATACAGCCTAAGAAGATACCATCCTCTGCTACATATACATAGGTTCCAGGTTCCATGTATTGTTTACAATCTACACCGTTTTCTGCCATCATTTTATAATTACCAACAAGAACATGATGGTTTTCTAAAGTAATAGAAATACCTCTTCCAGCAACTTCTTGCATATCAGAAATTTTTGTTTGATCTACTTCGTTTTGATATGCATACTGTATTGCTTTTGCGATTGGATGATTTGAATAACTTTCGGCATATGCTGCAAGTTTCATCAGCTTTGTGTCATCTAAGCTATCCAGTAACTGGCTTACCTCAAACTGTCCTGTTGTTAGAGTCCCTGTTTTATCGAAAACAATTGTACGAATCTCTGCAATCTTTTCAACGTAATTGGCTCCCTTTAACATGATGCCATGCATGGATAATCCACCAATACCAGTAAAGAAAGAAAGTGGAATAGAAATGACTAATGCACATGGACAAGAGATAACTAGGAATGTACAAGCACGATAAATACCCTCATTCATATCACCAGTTACTAAACTTACTACAATTGCCACAATCACTGCTAATGCGACCACGATAGGTGTGTAGTAATGAGAAAACTTTGTAATGAACTTTTCTTGTTTTGATTTTGTTTCATTATTCTCTTCAATAATACTCAGAATTCTAGATACTGTTGATTGTGCAAATTCCTTTGTTGTACGAATTAATAGTACACCACTTGTATTTACAACACCCGATATAACTTCATCATCCACATCCACATCACGTAAATTGGATTCTCCTGTTAGAGATGCAGTATCCAAAGAAGAACTTCCTGACACAACAATACCATCTAATGGAATACGTTCTCCTGGTTTCACTTGGATAATTTCACCAATCTGCACTTCTGTAGGATCAACTTTGATAAACTCTGTTCCGCTTTGTACAGATGCATAGTCTGGTCGAATATCCATCAAAGATGCGATAGATTTACGAGAATGATCTACTGCTAAATCTTGGAAGAACTCTCCAATCTGATAGAACAACATGACACCCGTTGCTTCTTTCCAATCACTCAGATACAATGCCGCAAAAGTCGCAATTGTCATTAAGAAATGCTCGTCTAATAAATTTCCTCGTCTTAGATTATTAAAGGCTTTGTAAATAACATCATATCCCAAAATAATATAAGCAACTAATGTTGAAATATTACTTGTAATCCCCGTCAGGATGAATGATAGTCCAAATAAGAATGCACCTAATACCAAGCGAATAATCATCATTTGTGTACTATGCTCTTCTTTCTTTTCAACCTTCTGCTCTGCATAATAACGCGAAAATTCAACGTCCGGCTCTTCTCTAGCGATCATTTCACGTAGTGCATTTTCGATACGTATATATTCACTTGTCGCAAACTGTACGCGTAAAATTGCATGCATGAAGTCAGCTTCCGCATGTTCTACGCCTTCAATTTCCATTGCCTTCTCTGCTATTTCATTTGCACAATCTGCACAATCAATATTCTTAATATTAAATTTAAAGAGATGTTTTGTCTCTTCACTGAGAGCGGTAATCACTGCATCAGGTTCATCATCATGAATAATATCAAAAACCTTCTGCTCAATCACAGAATGTTTTTCTTCATCACATGCAAAGTATAGTTTTTGTTGCAGAAAATGGATATCTGCACTTAGTACACCCTCTATTTTTCTGATTTCCTCTGCTAATTCTGCGGCACAATCTGCACAATCAATGCCTACAACACGATATTGATATTCCATCTTAACACCTCTTACACATATAACACTTGAACAGTTATTCAACTATTATGATATTACTTTTGGATATTTTGTCAAACTATGTTAGGAATGATATAATTTCATCGTTTTGGAGGTATACCCCAATGATTAAAGCAAACTATCATACGCATACAGCTCGTTGTGGTCATGCGATCGGTACAGATGAAGAGTATGTTCAAGCTGCGATTCAAGCAGGTCTAAAAACCCTTGGTTTCAGTGACCATGCTGCATATCCTACACCATGTCCTGGATTACGTATGAATATTGAACAAATTCCTGATTATTATCAATCTATTCGTTCTTTACAGGATAAATACGCATCTCAAATCGATATTCATCTAGGTATGGAAGTGGAGTATTATCCAAGCCAATGGGATACCATTCGTGAATATCGAAAGACATTAGATTATATTATTTTAGGACAACACAATCTAACTATTGATAAAGATAGTGTATATGAATTTGACAACAAAGACCAAGTTGGACGCTACGTAACATGCTTAGAGGAAGCTTGCCAACATTATATGTGTGATTATATTGCTCATCCGGATGTATTTCTCTGGAAATATCCTAGAATTGATGAGAGTGTACTAAGCGCTGCAGAGAAGATTGCAGACATATCACGCTACTATGACATTCCACTCGAACTAAACTGTGGTAGTGGTGTACGCACAGGTAAGAAGGAATATCTTGATGGAGAACGTTATGCCTATCCAACAAGAGAATTCTTTGAAATTTTTGCTAAAAAGAAATGTCCTATTATCATCGGCCTTGATATTCATAATCCACAACATTTCCTAACAGAAGAAAATCTAAATCGTGCTTTATCAGTTGTGGAAGGTCTTCCACTAAACTTTCTGACAGACTACGACTTAGTCTCAAAAGCAAAAGAACGTAAAAAACTGTTCTGGTAACATCTAAAAGCCTAACTGAAATTCATATCAGTTAGGCTTTTATCATAATTAGTAATTGCTAGTACTCCTAAATTTACTCTTAGAGTAAGTCAAAAAAGTAGTTGTAAACGCCACAATATTAAGAGACTCTTCTCACATAATCAAATCATTTATTGAGAAAAAACCTTCTCAAATTATGAATAAAATACTCATTTTCATTTAAATAACTAATTGCATTATACTCATCAAAGATGGTATGACAACTACTAACAGTACTGTACTTAACGTCACAATATTGGTTGCGTACTCAACGTCTCCACTTCCTTGATGTGCAAGAATCGGCATTACAGCAAGAGATGAAACTGCCGATTGCAACATGAATGTCTGTGCCTCTAAATTTGGTAAATTTGTGCCAATTGTCTTTAAGACTATCATCATTAATAAAGGTGCTATTAGAAAACGTCCACAAAGTGCATACACAGAATCTTTATCAAACTTCACACTTGCTAGTCCAGCTTTTGCTAGTACAATCCCAATATAAATGAGTGAAAGTGGTGTCACAATATTCCCAACATAAGTTAGTGTTTTTGTCATTACCTGTGGCACTGGAATCTTAGCAAGTAGGAATACGATTGCCACAAGGAATCCAATAAGTGGTGGTGGTAATAATTTTTTCCAGTCAAATGATACTGTTGTTTTAGATTGCACCTGACTATCTGTTGTCATCAAATAGATGCCCAACGTCCAAGTAGATATCGTATTAATGATGTAATAAACAAGAAAGTATTCTGTTGCCTTATCACCAAACAATGCAATGTTTAAAGGTAGACCAATGAAAATAGTATTTGCATTGACAAAAGTATTGATAAACGTGCCCCGTCTACCAGCTCTAATTTTCAAAGCCTTAACAAGTATATAGGCAATAATATATCCAAAGATTGTGGCTAGGGCCACATAAACCAATCCACTTGAAAGTTTAATGAGGCGATCTACTGTTAGATATTCCATTACCGAAACAAATATAGATGCTGGTAAAGCAATATTCATAATTAACTTTGAGATGTTATCACTAAAACTAATATCAAACCATTTTTTTATCTGTAGGATATATCCTAGCGAAATTAAAATAATGACAGGCAATATACTCTCTAAAGATTGTAGGAAGACCATAAAGATCACCTAGTATTTTGGATACCACTTTAAATCACGCACTGCCTTTGCCATATCTTGTTCTTTCGCACGTGCAAGACCTTGCTCCTGTGCCTTTTTAGCAACCGCCTCCGCAACCTTAATAGAAACATCTGCGACATACTTGAATGGTGGTAGTACAGGTGCACCAGGTTGAGATTGGTCGATGATACCACTTAAGGAGTGTGCTGCAGCACCAATCATTTCATCTGTTAAAAGACTAGCTTCCGATGCAAGCATACCAAGTCCAAGACCTGGATAAATCAATGCATTATTTGCCTGACCGATTACATAATCAACTCCCTTATAGGATACCGTATCCGCAGGAATGCCAGTTGCGACAAATGCTTTTCCATCTGACCAAGTGATAATATCTTCAGCACTGGCTTCTGCTAATACTGTTGGATTAGATAATGGGAAAATCATTGGGCGCTCTGTAATCTTGCACATTTCCTCAACAATTTCCTTTGTGAATGTATTTGGTTGAGTTGAGGTACCAACTAAGATTGTTGGTTTAACGGTCTTAACAACTTCTAATAAGTCCGTTAGCTTATCTGCGTTAGGATAGTCTGAACGCTTTTTGGCAAATGGTCTTTGTTGAGGTGTTAAATCATCCATATCATCAAAGAGCAGTCCTTGTTTATCAACCATGAAGAAACGCTTATATGCTTCTTCCTCAGGTACACCTTCTGCAACCATTTCACGTAGTACACGAGATGCGATACCGGCACCAGCAGTACCTCCTCCAAAGCAAAGATAAACCTGATCGGATAGCTTTCCGCCAGTAATTGCTAGTGAGCCGAAGATACCACCAAGTGTTACGATACCTGTACCTTGGATGTCATC